>CAJLFU010000031.1 GCA_905205995.1 uncultured Haemophilus sp.
CCGCCAATTCTAGAATTTCCTAATTGGTGGAGTGTAATTGCTTATAATCCACAAAATGGTGCTTTTGGTTATGGCGAGGGAAGTATGATAAAGCCTGCTCAAAATAAAGCACTAAAGGATTGTGAGCTTGCTTCAAATGATGCAAATAAACAACATTGTCAAATCGTAATAGAAGCCAATCATGATTGTGTTGCATTGGCAACAGGAGATTCCCCTGGAAAATATGCCGCAGTTCGCAATTCCAGAGTGAAGCGAGCAGAAGCTGAACAAGAAGCCTTGGCAGCCTGTAAAACGAATTCAGCGAATTGCTCAATCACCTTTTCCGCTTGTGAAAAATAATCTTAAAAAAGGAACGCTCTATGAAAAAAATCTTACTTTGCCTGTGCCTCTTTTCTTCTGCCGCTTATGCTAACCAATGTGAAATCATTGATACCGAATTAGCAGCAAGTTATTCAGAGATGAAAACCTACGGCAACTATAACGAAAAAAATGAAGAAAAATACCAGTCTTCAGAAAAACGGTTTAAAGACGCATTAGCCAAAATTGAAAAATTAGAAGGCAAATTCTGCGCTTGGGAAAAAGCGCCTAAAGAGGGTGTGCGTGTGCTCACTTCAAAAGACCAAAAACTGCAAATCCTTGCTTGGGATTGGCAATCTGGCGGGACAATGCATGAATATGGCAGCATTTGGCGTTATCAGTTACCTAATGGCATTTGGAAAACGGAAGTTAATGAGTTAGACTCTTATATAACCTGGCTAGTATCGCTTAAATTGAATGGAAAACCTTACTATTATATAGAAACCGCTGACATCTACAGTCAATGTCATCATGCAATCGCAGCGAAATTTTATCAAATTACGGAAAAAGGTTTAGAAGAAGCCAATCTGATTCAAGGTAAAAAACCAACTTCTAATATTGAGGTATCGTTTATCTCATATACGAATAATGATTTACCAGAATCGAATGCCTATTTTGATTACGACTTGAAAAATAACCGCTTTAGCTTCCCGTTAGTACATCAATTTGAAGATACATGTGGTAACGGAAAAATGACTTCAGAACGCATTTATTATCGTTTTGATGGCAAACACTTTGTAAAAGAGAAAAAGACTAAAAAATAGATCTATTCCTGTACTCACATAAAAAAGGGGGCTCGAATCCTTATTAAAGGATCCCCCCCCTTTAAGGAACCAGCATGTCTGTCAAAACATTTGAAAAATTGACCGCACTTTTAGATAAACATCAAGCACGCTATCGCGTGGTTGAGCATCCGACTGCAGGGAAATCAGAGGAAGTGGCTAAAATCCGTGGTACAGAATTAGGGCAAGGGGCAAAAGCGCTAGTATGCAAAGTAAAGGGAAATGGCGTAAAACAAGCGGTATTAGTTATATTGCCGGCCGATCAACAATCCGATTTGAGTAAAGTAGCGGCCTATTTAGGTGGTACTAAAGCCTCGCTTGCTAGCCCTGCAGAAGTAGATACTTTAACTGACTGTGTATTTGGTGCAATTCCGCCTTTTAGCTTTCATCCTGATTTGTTATTAATTGCCGATCCTAGCTTACTGTCTCGTTATGATGAATTAGCATTTAATGCAGGTACGTTAGAACGCTCTATTATTCTCAATACACAAGATTATGCCTCAATCGTTCAGCCCACATTAGTGGATGTAATAAAAACCGAATAGAGAAAAGATTGGTTGTCTTTCATTTGATTGATACAATGCTTCCGTTTTTCTATTAATTGGACATCTCATGAAAAAATATCTTAAAGCATTTATTCTTTTTCCGTTGATTATTCAAATTATCGGCACTGTTGCCTTAACATTCTCGAATAATGATACTGATCAAATTCAGAGCTCTGTGCTTTCTGTCTTTATTGTGGCTGCAGTGCCAACTTTTCTCATTGCGCTTTGGGCGGCATTTCACCGTTATGCAAGCTACAACGTGAAAGCTATTGCATTAATTGCAGGATTAATCGGATTTAGTTACACAGTCGTGGCTGGATTCTTTTATGCCACACTAGTTAATGACATGGGATTTGGCGAATGGTTACGCGCAGGAGGATTAGAAATTACCTGCTTAATGGCCGCAGGTTTGGCACTTTATTCTGTTATGGTATTACCGCTCTTGTTACCTAAAGAACGCCCACTATAAGGCGATTTGAGGAGAATATTGAGCAGTTAAATCCACCAAATCTGCTAATGAAATTGACCGCACTTGATTGTTTTCTGGCAAAAGTGCGGTTAAATTTCGAGCTAAAACATCCTGTTCCAACATAAAACATTGCCCTTTGCATTGAGTAAACATTTCCCCATACTTTACCGCTAACAACACGCCGTCTTGCCATAAAACCACCGCATCATTTTCCGTGATTTCAGTTAAATAACGTCGAAGGTCTGTCTCAGCATAATGAGCTTGAGAAAAGGTATAAAGCATAATATTCCTTAAAACGTAAACACTTTTTCTGCTTGGCGAAGTTTATTGATCAGCGAAGTGCGGTCAATTTTTTCAGCAGAAATAATGAGTTGTTCTGTTTGCAAATTGTATTGGTCGAGCGAGTCGGCGCAGACAAAGCGCTGTTCAATATCGTATAAATCCAATAATTTAAAGGTACGAATAAAGTCTTTTTGTAACAATAACTCAGGGTTTTGCCCATCGAGTAAATTTAATACGCCATCATCGATAAAAAAGACACCGATTTCCTCTTCATCACAAAATGCTGTTGCCGCAAGCAAAGCATCTAAACCCTCACGAGAAATCGCATTTCCATGCGGTGCGGTACGAAATAAGAATGCTAGCTTCATAATGTCACTACCCGATCTGCTTTTAATGCCATCGCCATAAACTCGCCTAAGCCTGTAATCTCAAAACCTTCTGCAAGATTCGTATGCTCCGTATCTTTTGCTGTAAGCGCATCCACTACGCCACGACGTTGTGAAGCGGCCACACATAAATGCAAAGGAATATGATGCTGCGCTGAAAAGACTTGCCAAGCTTGCGTGAGATTAAATTCATCATTGGCAGGATAAACCAAGCTATTACCATTACTCACACCGTCTTGGAAAAAGAAAATTTGGCTAATGGCATGCCCTTTTTCGAGTAAAGCTTGGGCAAATTGATAGGCAAGAAAAGCCCCTTGTTTTCCATAAACGGGACTTTTCACGGCGAGAACATAGTTCATTACTCTTGCTCTTGTTTGATTTGACGAATATACAAATACACGGTGTGGCGAGAAATCGCGAGGCGATCAGCCACTAAATTGATTGCATCTTTAATATCAAAAATGCCTTTTTCGTAAAGCGAAATCACAATCTGACGGTTCTTATTATTATTCGAAACCGAGCGATCTGCATTCACTTCTTCAATCGTTTTTTCTACCGTTTGTGCCACCAATTCTTCCACTGAACTTGCAAAATTGACAGAAGAGGTTTCATTTTGTTCCTGCGTTGGCATAAAGGCCTGCATAAATTGAGAAACCGGCACATCCAAATTAATATTGATACAAAGTAAACCAATAATACGCTGTTTGCTATTTCGAATGGCGATGGTCACAGACTTCATCAACACATTACCTTTCGCACGCGTGAAATAAGGCTTAGATACACTCTCACTTTGCATATTACGCAAGGATTTCAGGGCTAAATCCGTAATCGGTGAACCCACTTGGCGATTGGTATTATGCCCGTTGGCGATACAAATGGCAGAATGCTCAATATCTTCCAAAGAATGTAATACGATTTCACAATGCTCGCCAATCAACGCGCTCACGCCATCAACTACCGCTTTATAGGAAATCAGAATAGCACGATCTTCATCAGTGAAAGGTTGTCTATCGGTTAGTATCATTTTTCAAATCTGGTAGGGAAAATGACCGCACTTTGGACAAAGTGCGGTTAAATTAAGGATTATTTTTTAGGATTAACGTCTAATACTTCAACTTCGAAGTAAAGTGTTGCATCAGGTGGAATTGAATCGCCTGCACCTTGTTTGCCATAAGCTAATTCAGGTGGAATCACTAATTCGATTTTACCGCCTTTCTTCACTAACTGAAGACCTTCAGTCCAACCTTTGATCACTTGGTTTAATTTAAACTCAACCGGTTGACCACGTTCAACAGAGCTATCAAATACTTTACCATCTGGTAATTTACCGGTGTAATGTACTTTCACAGTATCCGTTGCTTTAATCGCATCACCTTTACCCGCTTCAGTAATTTTGTAAAGTAAGCCATCTTTAGTGCTTTTTACGCCGTCTTTTTTCGCAAATTCAGCACGGTATTTATTACCTTCTTCTTTTGCAGCTTTCGCTTGTTGTTCTACTTTTGCTTTTGCCGCAGACACTAATTGCTCTTGAATACCATCTAAGGTTTGTTGAATTTTTTCGTCTTTACGAACATCAACTTTACCTTCTAATGCATCTTTTAAGCCATCTAAAATACGCGCATTGTCGTATTGAATCACTTCTTTTTGAGCATCCACTAAATCTTTTACTTGGTTACCCATTAATGCACCTACAGCATAAGACGCATCGCTTGCGCTTGGCGCTGCTTTATCTTCTGCAAAAACAGAACCTGAAACAACCGCACTTACCATAAGTGCAGCAAGAGAAAGCTTTTGAATTTTCAACATTTTGCTTGATCCTTTATAATAGAAACGGAATAGTGAATAGGTTAAATCGGATTGACCAAATTCACAACATTTTTTTAAAAATTAGAGAAATTTTATGCAAAATCAACAAATTTTAGACGATCGCATCGCCGAACTTGAAATGAAAATTGCTTTTCAAGAACAACTTTTAGACGAGCTCAACCAAGCATTAGTTCAACAACAGTTTGATATGGATAAAATTCAACTTCAACTCCGCTATCTCGCCGGCAAATTAAAAGATATGCAACCTTCTAATATAGCCAGCCAAGCAGAAGAAACGCCACCGCCACATTATTAAAATGTAATAAAACCATATTTTTAGCTAAATGCGTGATCTTCATCACAAATTCATGAAAAATATTTTTATTTTATTGAAAAAATAACTAAGTGTTTTTATGGTTACCTCTATAGTTGTAAGCCAAATAGAGGATGTAAAAATGGCAAAGTTAGAAATAAAAAATATTACAAAAAAATTTGGTGACTTTTACGCAGCAAATAATATTACTTTTACCGCGGAAGAAGGCGAGTTTGTCACCTTATTAGGACCAAGCGGCTGTGGTAAAACCTCCTTATTAAAATTAATCGCTGGATTTCATGTGGCTGATGAAGGTGAAATCCTTATCGGAGGAAAAAATGTTAACAATGTTCCTCCAGAAAAACGCAATACAGCCATGTGTTTCCAATCTTATGCCCTTTTCCCTCACCTCAACGTTTCTCACAATATTTGCTATGGTTTAAAGCAACGTAAAATTGATATTGAAGAACAAAAACAGCGTTTAAATCTCGCATTGAAACAAATGGATTTAGAATTTCATAAATTGAAATTACCCAATGAGCTTTCTGGTGGTCAACAGCAACGTGTCGCATTAGCCAGAGCCATGGTAACTCGTCCAGATGTGATTTTATTTGATGAACCGCTTTCTAACTTAGATGCCAAATTACGCGAAAGTGTACGTTTTGAAATTAAGCAACTCTCAAAACAATATAATTTGACTAGTATTTATGTGACTCATGATCAGGCTGAAGCCCTAACTATGTCAGATAAAATTATTGTGTTAAATAAAGGTGCTATTGAGCAAATTGGCTCTCCTCAAGATATTTATCATCACCCTAAAAACCGCTTTGTGGCAGATTTTATTGGCATTGCCAATATCACAGAAGCCAATGTAAAAAACATCGACGATAACCTTTATGCTGTTAGTTCTATTTTTGGCGATTTCACCGTATTTTCTGAGAAAAAACCGGAATCAGAACGAATTTATATTTGCTTTCGACCGGAAGACATTGAATTGTTACCAAACGCACAAACAGAAGCGGAAAATCAAATTAAAGTAGATATCATCAACACCGCTTTTATGGGCAATATCACGGAAGTGCAAGGAGTCATTAAACGTAATGATGAAGAGAAAAAATTACGTCTGCAATTAACAAAATGTCCGAATTTGAGCGATAAACTCACCTTTACGGTTCCCCGCCATGCGATTAAATTCTTGGAGTCCGTAAAATGAAAAGTCTCAAAAATGATGTAAAAGCATGGTTATTGCTATGCAGTGGTTTAGGTACGATCCTATTTTTAATGGGGTCCACGTTCTACATTGTAGTCTCTCAAAGCCTTGGTTTATACAGTATGGGCGGGGAAGAAAGCCAATTTAGTTTGGAGTATTGGCAAGCCGTATTAAATAGCCCTGTATTCCAAAATTCGTATATTTATTCCGTAAAAGTGTCTTTATTAGGGGCGATTTTATCCATCATCGTGGCTTATCCCATTGCCATGTGGTTACGTAAAAAATTACCAGCCAAGGTAACAATTATAACCATCTTGCGGGCACCTATGTTGGTACCAGGATTAGTTGCAGCCTTCTTGTTCGTCAATATGATCTCTTACCACGGCATTCTTAATGAGGTATTCGTTTATTTAGGCATTTGGGACGAACCAAAAACCTTACAAAATGATGAATTTGGTTGGGGGGTAGTGATTTTACAAATGTGGAAAAACATTCCTTTTGCTTTAATTCTTATTGGTGGCGCGGTTAATTCGTTGAAAACCGATTTATTAGATGCCGCTGCAAATTTAGGTTCGAGCCCTTGGCAACGTTTTCGTTATGTGATCTTCCCACTAACCTTAGGTGCGGTACAAGTTTCCTTTATTTTAATATTTATCGGCGCACTCGGTGATTTCGCCTTTTATAGTATTGCAGGTCCTCGTAGTACCTATTCTTTAGCACGTTTAATGCAAATGTCCGCCTATGAATTTGAAGAGTGGAATCAAAGTGCGGTCATGGCATTAACTATTATGTTGACCTCTGCCTTCTTCACCATCCTAGTGTCATTATTGATTAAACCATTAGCTGTCAAACGTGGGGAAGTCAAATGAGTAGTTCCGTACAAATCACAACGAAAAATGGTCGATTAATCGCACGTATTTCCTTAACTTTCTTTATTCTTGCTAATTTTATTTGGTTGTTCCTACCCTTTTTAATGGCTGGTTTATGGTCATTGGTAGATCCCGCTAAACCATGGAGTTATCCAGATATTTTCCCTCAATCACTATCTTTCGAGCGTTGGAAAATTGTATGGGAAACCACGTCTTTACCTGAAGCAATGTTTAATAGCTATACCATTGCGCCTACAGTTTCTCTGATCACTATTTTATTCTCTCTCCCAACAGCTTATGCATTTGGACGAATGGAGTTTAGAGGTAAAAAATTAGCAGAATTATTAACACTGATTCCATTGGTTATTCCAGGCATGATTATTGCCCTATTCTTTAGCCGTATGTTATTGGATTTAAATATTAATAATCCATTCATCGGCATTGTTATTGGGCATGTTGTACTCACGTTACCTTATGCTATTCGGATTTTATCCGCGGGCTTTTCTTCTGTACCACAAGACCTTATTGATGCTAGCCGTGACTTAGGTGCATCTAAATTTACCGTTTTCAAAGACGTATATATGCCGATGTTAAAACCTAGTTTTTTAGCATCAATTATCTTCTGTTTAGTGAAAAGTATTGAAGAGTTTGCTATCGCTTTCGTTATCGGCTCACCAGACTTTATTACCGTGCCAACCATTTTATATTCTTTCCTCGGTTATTCTTTTATTCGTCCGAATGCGGCCGTTGTATCGATTATTTTGTTGGTACCAAACATTATTTTGATGATGATTATCGAAAAATTGTTGAAAGGGAATTATCTCTCTCAATCCACAGGAAAAGCATAATTTTCACAAGGAGCATCTTATGCAAAAAAATATCCGTAAACTTCTATCCATTGGTCTTACCGCTGCCGCCTTAGCTGTCAGTACTTTTGCCTCGGCTTCCACTGACTTAAGTAGTAAATCTTGGAGTGAAATCGAAGAACTCGCTAAAAAAGAAGGAAAATTGACAGTTAGCGTTTGGTATTTGCAGCCGCAATTCCGTAATTTTATCAAAGAATTTGAAAATCAATACGGTATTAAAGTCAAAGTACCTGAAGGCACCTTGGACGGTAATATCAATAAACTGATTGCTGAAAAAAATCTAGAAACCGGCAAAATGGATGTGGTTGTGTTAAATGCCGACCGTTTAGGCAACGTAGCGAAAAATGACATTCTTGTAAAACTCAATAACTTACCAAATTTCGATAAATTAAATCACCACTTACAAGGTGTTGAATTGGGCGATATGGCAGTAGGTTATTGGGGTAACCAAACCGGTCTAGCTTATGATCCTATGCGAATCAAAGAAGAGGAATTGCCACAATCTTGGGCAGACATGGAAAGTTATATTGATAAAAATCCAAAAAAATTCGGCTATTCAGATCCAAATGGTGGTAGCTCTGGTAATGCCTTCATTCAACGAGCTTTAGTGTACATCAATGGTGATTATGATTATCGTACCGATAAAATCGATGAAGCACAGATTGCTAATTGGAAGAAAACCTGGGATTGGTTCAGCAGTAAAAAAGATGCTCTAATCCGTACCGCTTCGAATGCTGATAGTCTAACCCGTTTAAACGATGGTGAGTTAGTGATTGTCTCTGCATGGCAAGATCACTTGTTCAGCTTGCAAAAACAAGGTGCAATCACTGACCGTTTAAAATTCTATGTACCAAAATTTGGAATGCCTGGTGGTGGTAATGTTGTAACCGTAGCAAAAAATGCACCTAACCCAGCCGCATCACTTGTTTTCGTGCATTGGATTACCTCACCTGAAGTACAACAGAAATTAAGCCAAGAATTCGGTGTTCGTCCACTAAATAGTGAATCTGGTTTGAAAGATACTATTTTCTTCTCAACGCCATGGCGTAAAGCCGAAATGGAAGCCTTCACGAAAGAGGTTATTTCGAGATAAACAATAAACCGCACTTTAACGTGCGGTTTACTTTTATAGGCTAATAAAGTGCGGTCAGTTTTAACCACATTTACAACCAAACAAAATAAGTCATACTGCCGATGATGGCGATACAGAATAGGTTTAAAATCAAACCGACTTTGGCCATATCGAGTTGTTTCACATTTCCTGTTGCAAACACAATAGCATTTGGCGGTGTAGCGATTGGCAACATAAATGCACAACTTGCCCCACAAGCGATAATTGCGGCTAAAGCGATAGGCGGTAAATTCATGGATTGTGCCACTGAAATCACAATTGGCATAATCAATGCTGCACTGGCGGTATTCGATGTAAATTCTGTTAGGAAAATAATAAATGCCGTCATGACAAAGCAAAGCACCCAAAGTGGTTTGGTTTGCACAAACTGAACGATACTATCCGCCATAATCTTACTGGCACCAGAATCTTTCATTACGATACTGAGTGTTAAACCACCACCGAATAAAACGAGTACGCCCCATTCAACACGCTCTTGAATTTCTTTCCAACTTGCGACACCTGAAACACAAATAAAGATCACAACGCATAGCGCAATTACAGTATCAAAGTTTTCGATTTTTTTCGGTAATTCAAGGACAGCACTAATCCATGGGTTTAAGAGAGAGCTGAAAAGCAACATAATCGCCATACCGATAAAGATCATTAAGGTAATGATATTTTTTCGATTAAAGCTGACTTTCTCAAGTGATGGATTAAAATCCACAGAAAAGTCTGGACGTAAAATCACCCATAAAGAAAAAATCATTGAAGGAACAAGCAATACCATCACTGGGAAACCGTAACCTAACCATTCCGTGAAGGTCACTTGAATTTGAGACGCCAAAATGGCATTCGGCGCACTTCCTACTAATGTACCAATACCACCGATACTGGCACTAAATGCCATGCCTAATAATACGAAGGCGTACAACCGATGATTTTTCTCTGCATTGATACCTTTTAACATCCCCATCGTAAGCGGTAACATCATCGCCGCCACAGCTGTGTTGTTAATCCACATAGAAAGGAATGTAGTTACGGTGAAAAGGTAGGTAATAGAAAGCTTTAAGTTTCCTTTGGCCAAACGAATAATGTAATTTGCAATAATCTTGTCTAAATTCTGAATTTGCAGCACCGCAGCCACCACAAATCCCCCAAAGAACATATAAATAATTGGGGTAGAGAATGGTGCGAGAGCTTTTTGTGTATTAATCAAGCCTAATCCTATGGCTACAACAGGCACCATAAGGGATGTCACGGTAATATTAAAGGCTTCCGTTAACCATAAAATACCAATAAAAATCAGCAAGGCTAACCCGCGATTCTCTTGAGCAGAAAAGGGCAATATTTTGATTAACACCAACATGAAGACAAAGTCTAAGGCAAGGATAATGAGACTTTTATATTTAGAGAGAAAGGTTTGTTGAGTTTGCATATACAATCTCCTATAAAACGATAGGGGAGATTATTAATTAGCATTTAACCGAAAAAATTGAAACATATTTTTAACAAATTTGTGACATGCTTCAAACTATTTTTGTATAAACAACAAACCGCACCTAAAAGTGCGGTCTGTTTTGCTTTCGTTTTTTATTTTTGCATACGAGCTTGAATACGTTCTGGTAATCTTAATCCAACGAGAGCAACAAGGACTATTGTCCAGAATAAGGTGACATACACAAGGGCTGAACCAAGTCCTACTCTTTCGCTAAGTTTGGCGGCAATCACAGGAGCCACCCCACCACCGATTGCAGCAAAATTATAGATGAAACCGATACCTGTGCTTCGCATTTCAGCCGGGAAGAAAGTCGCCATATATTTTGGTACTAAACCGGCAATCCCTAAGTTTGTTGCAAGTAAGAAGAAGAGCAACGCACCAAGCGCTAATACATTATTTTCTGGCAAATAGAATACTGGGAAGAGGAAGAAAAGTGATAACAATAAGCTATATACAAAGGTTTTCTTCTCACCCAATTTATCCCCGATAAAACCTGCAATTAAGGTACCGATGAGGATGCCAAAGCCTGCCCAGAACATTAGTGATTTCACATTTTCAGCATAGCCGTTTTCTTTGAGGTAAAGTGGAAGTAAACCTACTACCGGCCAGTTTACGGAGAAAATTGAATAGCAAACTAAGAAAATAATTAAGGTAATTGGTAATTGTTTTTTAGTGAACAGGTCAGTAAGTGGAACTTTATTCACTTTACCTGCTGCTTTCGCTTGAGCCCATTCTTCACTTTCAGGTGCATGACGACGAACATAGAGTACTAAAGCGACTGGTGCTAAACCAATAAAGAAAGCCACACGCCAACCATAAGCTTGCGCAACCCAAGGAATCACTTGAGAAGCAAGAATATTACCGATGGAGAAGCCACTCACTAAGAATGCACTGGCTTTTGTACGTAAATGTTGTGGCCAGCTTTCAATGGCGTAAGAGGAAGAACACGCATATTCACCTGCCATCCCCATACCGATAATCATACGGAAGATGAAAAGCCAAATATAACTGGTGGATAAGCCGCACAAGAATGTCCCGACGGAATACGTAATAATGGAAACAATCATCGCCAAACGACGGCCATATTTATCGGCAAAACTACCAAAAATCGCCCCACCTAATGGACGCGCTACGAACGCTGCAAGTAATAATGTGGATGTTTCCGTTGTGCTCATGGCAAATTCTTTTTGAATATCCAAAAGCACATAAGTGATAAGCATATAATCGAAGCCATCAAAAACATAACCTAACCAAGCCGCAAATAACGCTTTTTTTTGCGTAGGACTGACTTCTTTATACCATGGTAATGATGTTGCCATAACAACCTCCCTTCCTTGTATTTGAGAATTTTGTGGTATAGATCACAGAATTTAAAATCACTGCTAATTTCTGCTTGCATAAATAAAGATAAGACGTATGATGTCTTATGTCAATCAGAGAGAATGAGAGCTGGATCACAAATTCAGAAAATAGATTAGAAAATGAGAACAGAAATGAAAAAAACAAGTAAAAAAGAAGCAAGTCTCGTTTTGCAGGATAAAATCAAATCGCTCATCATTAAACAAAATCTTAAATCTGGCGATTTGATGCCAACAGAAAATGAACTGATTGAACAGCTTGGTGTGAGTCGTTCCAGTTTGCGTGAAGCCATTAAATCTTTAGAGGCGCTACATATTTTAGATATTCGCCATGGCGTCGGCACCTTTGTGAGTGAATCCTCTCTTGTGCCAATGATTCGCGGATTAAGCTTTCACACCCAACTGAATTTACATAATGATCATAATCAGCTAATTAATATTTTGGATATTCGGGAAATTTTGGAATACGGTTTTGCCCCGATGGTTTTAGGAAAAATTAGCCAAGAACAGACCGCACTTTTGCAAAAATCAGTGGCCAATATGGAAAAAAATGCCCGTGAGCAAAAATTTTCGCCTAAAGATGAATACCACATTCATTTAAAACTTTATGAACCATTAAATAACCCGTTACTGATTCAATATTTAGATGCGTTTTGGCAAATTTATCAGCAAGTAGAAAAAGGCTTACCGCCACCGATACTTTCGCCTGAAAAATTAGCCATGCAACATCGCGAATTAATTGATGCGGTAGAAGCACATGATTTGGTACGCATGCAACGCGCGATCTTGCAATATTTCCAAGGTATTCGCCAACGCTTACAACAAGGAGGGCATGATGCAAACTAATGGATTAAACATTGCCTTAATCGGCTGCGGCTTTTTTGGTGTTCAGTTGGCTTCAGCATTTGACAAAGCCCAAGCAAACTTAACTGCGGTGACCGATATCAATCCTTCTCTTGCACAAAAACTCGCAGACCAATACGGCAGCCAAGCCTTTTTTAGTGTGGAAGAAATGTTGGCAAAAACTAAACCGGATTTAGTGGTCATCGCCACCCCAAACTACGCTCATTATTCCCCCGCTATCTTAGCGTTAAATGCAGGCTGTCATGTCTTTATTGAAACACCTTTTACCTTAAGCGCTTCTCAAGGCCAACATTTACGCCGTCTTGCTGAAGAAAAAGGTAAAGTCATTTTTGTGGGCCATTTGGAACGTACGTTACCTGGCATGTTGAAAGTCAAAGCGGCTTTAGAACAAGGAAAATTAGGCAGAATTACGGTCGCACGAGCCATGCGTCAGCGTTGGATTGAAAACCTACCAAACAAAGAATGGTGGAAATTAGATGCCAATCTTACGGGCGGCGAGCTTTTTCACCTCATTCACGAACTGGATTTACTCTGTTGGTTATTAGGCGATATTGAGGCGGTCTTTGCTCAAGCGGCTAATCAAGCGCATCACGATACGCCAGACAGCCGTGATGTGTTGCAGTTGCTATTACGTTTTAAAAATGGCGTATTAGGTTCGCTCGAAATGGGCACGGCTTATCGATTACACCAATGGGGCATTCAAATTCATGGTGAAAATGGTGTGATTGAAGTCAATTTCTTTACCTCAAGTGTCACATTTAATTATCTAGATGGAAAAATAGAACACGTTGATTTATTTGATGAATTTGAGGCTGATTTATCTTTACGCGAAAGTGCCAAAGGCACTCAGCAATATAATGTCACCCACGCACCTTGCCAACTTTGGTTAAGCCGAGCGGCTGAAATCGAAGTACAAAGTGTGGTGGAGCACTTAACGCAAGGAAAAACCAGCCCATTAAGTCTATGTTTAACTGAAGCCATCGAAGTTGCAGAAGCAGCGAAGCAATCCATGGTAACGGAAAAACAAATCTCAGTGAAAAAATAAGGAGTTTATTATGATGCGATATGGTGTTGTTGGCGTTGGCTATTTTGGTGCGGATTTAGCCCGTTTCATGAATGAATTTGATGATGCACAGATTACAATGGTATACGACCCTGAAAATGGTGAAACCATTGCACAAGAATTACAATGCGTAGCGGCAAAATCGCTTGAAGAATTAGTCACTTCACCTGATGTGGATTGCGTGATTGTCGCCACCCCAAACTATTTACACAAAGAACCGGTCATTCTTGCAGCGAAAAACAAAAAACACGTTTTCTGTGAAAAACCAATCGCCTTAAATTATCAAGACTGTGACGACATGGTGCGCGCTTGCGAAGAAAATGGCGTTACCTTTATGGCTGGTCATGTGATGAACTTCTTTAACGGTGTTCACCATGCCAAAGAATTAATCAATCAAGGCGTGATTGGTAAAGTGCTTTATTGTCACACCGCACGTAACGGCTGGGAAGAACAACAACCAACTATTTCATGGAAAAAAATCCGTGAAAAATCAGGCGGCCACTTATACCACCATATTCACGAATTAGACTGCGTACAATTCATTATGGGTGGTATGCCAAAAACCGTTACCATGGCAGCCGCCAATGTTGCACACAAAGGCGAAAAATTTGGTGATGAAGACGATATGATTTTTGTCACTATGGAATACGATGATAATCGCTTCGCAGTTCTAGAATGGGGTTCCGCTTTCCGTTGGGGTGAGCATTATGTATTAATTCAAGGGGAAAAAGGTGCGATCAAACTTGATATGTACAATACCAAAGGTACCCTTCGTGTGGATGGAAAAGACACCTATTTCCTTATTCACGAAACCCAAGAAGAAGATGATGACCGTACCCGTATTTACAACAGCACAGAAATGGACGGTGCGATTCAATACGGTAAACCGGGTAAACGCACACCGCTCTGGTTGAGCTCTATCATGAAAAAAGAAATGCGTTATTTAAATGACATTCTTCATGGTATGGAACCAACTGAGGAATTTGTAAAATTACTCACCGGTGAAGCAGCCCGAGCCGCCATCGCCACAGCCGATGCATGTACTCGTTCTCGTTACGAAAACCGCAAAGTTGATTTAGCAGAAATCATCGGTAAATAAAAATAATGTAAAAATTAACCGCACTTTGGTTGAGGAATCAAAGTGCGGTTGTTTTTTATGAGCTTGTAAAAAATAGATTGAATTCTTACGCAAAAAGCTGTAATTTCAATAACCTATATAGATTAGCAATAGGAATTTTCTATGAAAAACATTTTAACTAAACTCATTTTTATTATTGGATTAGGTGCTATGCTTTCTGGCTGTGCAACCTCCACACTTTGGACAAACACAAATGATCTTGCAACTGGCGATAAAATCGAAACAGTGACGAAAGAGAAAACTATTGATAGCGATGAAATTATTGCATTAGGACAAGATAAAAACTCTGGCAGAGTGCTCATTTTTGGAAAAAAATATCTTATTCATTTACATGAAACAAGCTCAGAAGAAATTCAAAAATTGACCAATGCTAAATTCAGTAATCCTTTTTATATAGATAATGCCATCGAAGTTATCTCGGAAGATCATACAGAACTCAAGTATGTGAAAGCTGATTTTTCATTACAATACAAAGTAACGAATGAATTAGAAAAAGGAAAAATGAAGAAACTCGGCTTCATGTGTAATGAGGCTTCCTGTGCTAAAAATTTAGAACTTACAGGTGATATCTATTCATTAACAGACAAAGCACAAATTCATCGTCCAAGTAAACAACTAGCTAAATCATTACCGTTTAAATTAAAACAACAAACATCAAATATAAGATATAAAACCTCTTCTCAAGCAGAAGGCGTAGTAAAAGCTGTGGGTCTCACACCTTTAGCATTACTCTTAGATGTTGTGACTTTACCGATACAAATTATGTTTTTAACCAACAACTAAGTTCTAGCTTGAGTCTTTGGATATCTAAGCGGTCTAATTTTTAGTTATATCATTTCTATCTAAAAAATGACCGCTCTTTACTTTCTAATCTATCCCTGGTTTTCTGTTGCTGCAATTTTATTCTTTGGCGGTATCGGTGCAAAATAGGCAACCACTAGCAATAGTAAGCCCACAACAATAAATAAAACAATTCTTGCCCTCCTTCACTATTGCCCAATTCAATCAAGAACAATGAGATTTCCATTAAAGATGACAAAAACTAGATTATCTCAAGGCACTTACGGTGATAATCTTTCTCTCTCCCATTTTCCGTCATTGAATAAATAACAAATTCTGTCATGTAAGCGGCTTGGGCGACCTTGCCAGAACTCTATGCGATCAGGAATTACAAGATAACCGCCCCAATGTGGTGGACGTGGGACATTTAATGGGTGTTTTGCTGCAATCAGAGCAGCTTTCGCTAATAAAGATTTGTGGCTAGAAATGACCGCACTTTGCTCGCTGGCCCAAGCGCCAATTCGGCTGGTGTAAGGGCGAGTCGCAAAATATTCATCTGATTGTTCAGGCGAGATTTTTTCGGCTTTGCCCTCAATACGAACAGAACGTTCTAATTCAGGCCAAAAGAATGTCAGGGCAACGAAAGGATTATGTTCTATGGCGCGACCTTTTCGGCTGTGATAATTCGTAAAAAATACAAAGCCTTGTTCATTCACTTCTTTCAACAGCACCATTCGACTTGTTGGTCGTCCGTCTTCATTGACTGTCGCAACATTAACACCTGTCGGCTCGTTTACTTTAGCCGTAATCGCTTCGTTGAGCCATTTTTCAAATTGTTTTATTGGATTGGGATCGCAATCATGCTGAGAAAGCACCTGTTTGCAATAATCCTCGCGAATATCATGTAAGTCCATTTTCTTTCTCCTGTTGCTTGAAAACAAAAAGCCCTTGCAACTGCAAGGGCTAGTATAGTCCGTTAATTATTTACCATCAACACTCACGCCATAAAACGCATCGTAGCCGAATGGGCTTTGTACGTAGCCTTTTACGCGAGGGCTAAGTGGTGCAAAACCAACTGAGTGTGCAACTGGAATCCATGGCGCTTGCTCATGGAAAATCACTTGTGCTTTTTTATAAAGTGCTGCACGCTCATCTTTATTGGTTAAGCCAATCGCTTTATCTAATAAGGCATCAAATTCTGCATTTTTGAAACGAGCAAAGTTTGAGTTGCCAACGTTAGCACTTGCAAGTAATGGAGAAAGGAAGTTATCTGGATCACCGTTATCGCCTGACCAGCCAAAGATACCCGCCGTTAATTCGCCTGCTTTAGCACGTTTTTGATAGTCAGCCCATTCAAACGTGACTGGATTTGCTTTTACGCCCACTTTCGCCCAGTCAGCCATCACAAGTTCAGCCATACGTTTTGGATTTGGATTAGACGCACGTACCACCGGTTGAATCCAGAAATCCGTTTCAAAACCGTTTGGATAACCTGCTTCTGCTAAAAGCTGTTTCGCTTTCTCTGGATCATACGGATAATCTTGGATTTCGTCGTTATAACTCCAAATTGTTGGTGGTAGTGGGTTTTTCGCTGCAGTGCCTGCACCTTGATAAACCGCTTCAATAATTGCTTTTTTATCTACAGCATAGTTCAATGCTTGGCGTACTTTCGCGTTATCAAACGGTGCTTTTTCCGTATTGAATGCGATATATGCCACATTCAAACCTTTTTGTTCCAAAAGCTGTACTTTCGGATCAGTTTTCATTTTGGCTAAATCCGCCACGTTCGGGAATAAAATTAAATCACAAGAACCCGCTTGTAACTTCGCATAACGCGTGGTCGCATCTGGTACGATGCTGATGACTAAGCGATCAAGCGGTGTACGACCTTTCCAATAGGTTTCATTTGCTACGTATTGTGCTGCTTGGTCAGTTTTGTAATCCACAAAAATAAACGGACCTGTACCCACTGGTTTGTTATCGATCGTTTCTGGTTTACCCGCTTTCAGCATCGCATCTGCATATTCAGCTGAGTAAATAGAGATAAAATCCATACCCAAGCTTGCTAAGAAAGTTGCATCTTTTTTATTCAAGGTGATACGAATGGTATTGTCGTCTACTTTCTCAACTGATTTTAATAAATCTGGGAATTTCATTGCTTTGAAATACGGATAAGTCCCTTTCGATACATTGTGATAAGGGTGGTTAGGATCTAACTGACGTTGGAAAGAAAAGACCACATCATCCGCATTAAAATCACGTGTTGGCGTAAATTCTTTTGTCGTATGGAATTTCACCCCTTTACGCAAATGGAACGTGTAGGTTAAACCATCGTCACTGATCTCCCAACTTTCAGCCAATGCAGGCTCAAGGTCAGTTGAACCTTTTTTGAATTCAACCAAGCGGTTATACACTTGTTGTGAACTCGCATTGTAAGATGTGCCTTCCATTACCAATGCCGGGCTAAAGCCAAGTGGTGCTTTTGCCGTACAGTACACAAACGTGTTATTGCCTGAAGGTTTTACTGTTTCTGCTTTCGCAGTTTCTTTTGTAGCAGAATCAGATTGATCACAAGCAGCTAAAAATAAACTTGCTGCAACAAGTGTTAATGTCGCTTTTAGTTTCATAAGTTGTCCTTTCTTTGTAAGGTAAGTTTCTCGCTTACCCAACCATCAATTGTGGTAGATTCAAATCCACCCTGTATATAAAATTTTACTTAAGATATAAGCAAATCAAACTTTTACAAAATAAGAAAATGATCTTTCTTATAACAAATTAAACTAAGGTATTCAATATCAGCGTTTTTTCCGCAAATGATCCCCGTCTGTTTTATGCAAATAGCTCAATATCCAAACTAGTGCGATCGCAAAAACAGAAGTGGTCAGAAACGTGTAACTGAAAGCATGTTGTAATGCTTCGCCTTCGTTACCAATAAATTGACGGTATAACGTCAAAATAATGGATGCCACCGCGATACCAAAGCCAATACCTACTTGTTGTACAATACTCAGTACTGTTGAACCTACACCGCCTTGTTCCTGTGATAGATCCCCGACCGTGAGTGTATTAATCGAAGTGAAAATCATCGACATACAGGCTCCATACCACATCAAATTACATATAATCCACATTGTTGATGATGAGGAATCAAGCCATGACATAGAAACCGTTGAGCCAGCCATTAAAAGTGACGATAAAATTAATGTCGTTTTATAACCTAAGATATTTAAAATATGCCCAATAAAGCGTTTAAATACGACGGACATTAGTGCAATAGGTGCAAGCAACCAGCCCGACACTTCAGCTGAATAACCAAAGGAAAGTTGGAACATTAATGGCAATAAAAACGGCACTGCCGAGCCGGAAAGACGGATAAAAATATTAGCTGCAATGCCTAATCGGAATGTTCTTGTATTGAAAAGAGATAACGGCAAAATAGCACACTCATTACCTTTCGCATAAAAATAATAAGCCATCAATAATGCGATGCCAATCGCTAATGCACTGTATGTGGTTATGCGATCACTATGACTTTCACCGAGTAAATCAAGCCCGAGCGTTAAACCAACTAAACCAAACGCAAAGAGCAAAAAGCCCGTCCAGTCTAACTTATTCGCATTACCATTATGATTTCCCATCACTTTAGCCGCCGCCCAAAAGCCCAACATGCCAATAGGAATATTGATTAAGAAAATCCAATGCCATGACGTATGTACGACAAGCCAACCACCTAAAATTGGACCAAGAATCGGGCCTATCAATCCAGCTGTTGCCATTAAATTCCAGGCATTAATTAATTGATTTTTCGGTACAGTTTGAATAATCGCAAGACGAGCAACTGGCATCATAAATGCCCCGCCAATACCTTGGATAATTCGTGCGAGCACAAGGGTCTCAAGAGAGGTTGACATCGCACAAGCGACCGAACCGAATACAAAGGTAAAAACAGCAGAGCGGAAAACAGTGAGTGTACCGAATTTAGCTGCCGCCCAAGCAGTTAAAGGAATAAATAAGGCAACGGCAAGAGAATAGGCGATAATCGCCATTTGCATTTCAAAGACAGGGGTTTGCAGATCTGTTGCAATAGTGGGTAAGGCAGTATTTAAAATAGTCGCATCCAAGCTTTGCATAAACAAAGCCATGGAAGCCACCCAAGCCAGCCCTTTATAGTGCTGACTTCCTATTACTGCGTCTTTTTCCACCATTGATAAATAAACTCAGCGATCTGTTCAATGTGATTAATATCTAATAAAGTGCGCTCAGTTTCAAGCGAATAATCCGTTGCTAAAGCCAACACGTTTTCATCTAATTCTGGCAAAGGTTTTGTCATCTCTTGTCGATGCAACAGAATCTTTTGAATGGGTTCTTCTTTAAATCCTTCCACCAAAACTAAATCTGTTAAATGACGATCAAATTGTTGGCTTAAATAAGCTAATGAAACCGGCGCTTGAGGCGTTTCTGTCATTAATGCCCAACGACTATCGCAAGCCATAATAACTTGCGCAGAACCCGCCTCTTTCATTCGCCAGCTGTCTTTTCCCTCTTTATCCACATGGGCGTTGTGATGGCTGTGTTTAATCACTGAAACACGTAAACCTTTTTTGATTAATTGAGGAAGCAATTTTTCCAGTAATGTAGTTTTGCCACTACCGCTGTAACCCGTGATACCAAGAAGAGGAAGGGAATTGTTCA
>CAJLFU010000032.1 GCA_905205995.1 uncultured Haemophilus sp.
TAGTAAAAATGCGCATAAAGGTTTTTAGGACAATTCTGGGGATGAAAACAATCACAAAAATGATCGCTTTTTACTTGGGCTGTGATACACCAACGTTGATTCGCTCTATCTTGATTGGCCAAAATAAACCAAATCGCCGATGAGTTTTCCGCCCTCGCTTGAATATTACGTAAGAAAAAATAAAGCCGTTGTTGCTCTTTTTCGAGAAAATATTTGGGATCGTTTTTCTGCCATTTAGGCAATGTAAACGCTAACGTTAAGCTTAAAATAAATAATACAATCAAGGTTTCTAATAAGGTTATCCCTTTATACATAAAATGCCTTCTTTTTTGACCGCACTTTAAAAGCCCTTTAGAAGAAAGCCAAATTGGCTACTTTATTTTTGCGATACTGATCGCAAATTTCCTTTAAAAAACGGGAAAAACCGTGAATTAAACATTTTCAACTGGCTATTTACTAAAACTCCCTTATAATAGGCGACCTATTTATCTGTTCTTTAAAATCTGGTGGAAATATGAATCCAATGTTAAATATCGCTATTCGTGCGGCACGAAAAGCGGGCAACGTGATTGCTAAAAACTATGAGCGCCGTGATGACATCCAAACAAGTAAAAAAGGTATTAATGATTATGTGACCAGCGTCGATAAAGCCGCTGAAGCTGAGATCATTGAAATTATCCAAAAATCTTATCCTGATCACACAATTATCAGTGAAGAACGTGGTGCATTAGAAGGCAAAGACAGCGATATTCAATGGGTGATTGATCCACTAGATGGCACAACCAACTTTGTAAAAGGTTTGCCACATTTCTCTGTTTCTATTGCTATCCGTGTAAAAAACCGTACCGAAGTAGGTGTGGTTTACGATCCTATTCGTAATGAATTATTCACTGCTGTGCGTGGTGAAGGCGCAAAATTAAATGAAGTACGTTTACGTGTCGATAGCCAAAATGAACTTAATGGGGCGATTTTAGCCACCGGTTTCCCATTCAAACAACCAAGCTTGATGCCAACTCAATTTGCTATCATGAATAACTTAATTGATGAAGCAGCAGATTTCCGTCGTACGGGTTCTGCCGCATTAGACCTTTGCTATGTGGCTTCAGGTCGCGTTGACGGTTATTTCGAAATGGGCTTAAAACCTTGGGATTGCGCAGCAGGTGATTTAATCGTGCGTGAAGCAGGCGGTTTAGTGTGTGATTTCAATGCGGGTCATGGCTATTTACGCTCAGGCAACATCGTGGCTGCACCAGCGCGTATTTTAAAAGAAATGCTAAATAAAATTCAGCCTTGCCTAACTGAACAAGTGAAGTAAGACTCAATAAAAAGTGCGGTAGATTTCACCGCACTTTTTTTATGACTAATTTCTGTCGAGTGGTTTTCTATTTTCTTCCGTTTCCGGCTCAAGATCCAATTTAGCCATGAGCAGCTGATCGCCATCTTCTTCTGGATTACCTGTCACTAACAATTTATCACCATAGAAAATGGAATTCGCTCCCGCCATAAAGCACATGGCTTGCATTTCTTCACTCATGCCTTGACGACCTGCAGAAAGACGAACATAACTTTTCGGCATAGTAATACGAGCAACGGCAATAGTGCGAACAAACTCTGTCCAATCTAAATCAGCTGCATCTGCCATTGGTGTGCCTTCTACTTTCACTAATTGGTTAATTGGTACGGACTCTGGCTGCGGATCAAGATTTGCCAAACTTGCAATGAGACCAGCTCGCTCTTTACGGGTTTCGTTCATGCCCACAATACCGCCACAGCAAACTTTCAAACCGACACGACGCACTTTTCCTAATGTGCTTAAACGATCATCAAAACGGCGTGTACCAATGACATTGTGGTAATTCTCTGGTGCGGTATCAAGATTGTGGTTGTAATAATCCAATCCCGCATCTTTTAACTCTTCCGCCATACCATCTTGCAGCAACCCAAAGGTCCCGCAAGTTTCTAAGCCAATATCTTTTACCGCACGAATAATTGCCGTCACTTTTTCCATATCTTTAGGCTTAGGACCACGCCATGCTGCGCCCATACAAAAACGTCCTGCACCACGTGCTTTCGCAATTTTGGCTTTTTCAACAATTTCATCAATATCCAAGATCTGCTGATTTTGTACGCCTGTTTGATAACGTGCTGATTGTGGGCAATAACCACAATCCTCTGGACAGCCACCCGTTTTAATCGACATCAACGTCGATAACTGTATCGCGCCAGGGTTGAAATGCTCTCGATGCACTTGAGCCGCACGATAGACTAATTCTAAAAAAGGTGTTTCAAACAACGCTTCTACTTTACAAACAGACCAATACTCTACTGATGGATGGGGTGTAATAGATGAAAGCTGTACTACATTTGTTGTGGTCATTATATTTTCCTCGTTTAAGCTATGTCGCTTTGATTAAGTTGAGCATATTACTCTGCAATATGATAAAAAGAGATCAGATCACTTTTCCTTGATGAATTTCAATCACTCGATCAATATGCCGTTCAATTTCTTTGGGTTGATGTGTCACTAATAACATGGTGAGCTTTTTCTCTTCACATAATTGATCCATTAAATCCTGCATTTCAATGCGTAATTTAGGATCAAGAGCTGAAAAAGGCTCATCCAATAATAAAATGGGTTTATCTCGTAGCAAACAGCGCGCTAACGCTACTCGCTGTTTTTGTCCACCTGAAAGTGCGGTCGGTTTTCTCGTTAAAAAATCCTGTAAATTGACCGCTCTTGCAGCTTGTTCTACAAGCGCTTTTTCTTCTGCATTCAAGGCTAAATTCGGTTTTAAACCTAAAGCGATATTCTCTTCTACGGAAAGATGAGTAAAGAGATTATTTTCCTGAAATAGCATAGAAACGGGGCGTTCAAAAGGTGCCGTTTTGGTATGATTTTCACCATTTAGCCAAATATCCCCACTATCAGCATATTCAAAGCCAGCAATTAAATTCAGTAAGGTACTTTTTCCTGCGCCACTTTCACCAATGATGGCGATTTTTTCCTGGGCTTGAATCTGTAAATCAAATACCATCGGCATGGATTGATAATTGAAGACCACATTATTTAATTTAATCATGTTGTTCCTTCTGCCCTTCAATAAACATAAATAAACCTAAACATAAGCCCAATAAAATCAATGCCGTCACTGCTGCTTCTTGGCTTCGATATTGCCCGATTTGTTGATAAAGCAAATGAGGCAAAGAAGTAAAATCAGGGCTACCAAATAAGGCTATCGCTGTAAAATCGCCGAGTGATAAAGTCGTTGCGAGTGCCAAAGCATATTTCAACGGGGCTTTTAGCAACGGATATTCAATTAAACAAAAACGCTGCCAGCCTGTAATATTCAGCGATAAACAGAGTTTTTCATAATATTGCATCGATTGATTCATTGGTGTATTGAGAATTTTGATAACAAATGGCAAGGCAGCCAAGGCGTTACAAACAGATACCACTACAAACAAATGCCCTGCTGAAAAATCAATATCTTGTAACCAAAGGAATAAGCCGACTGCTAAAACGATCGTCGGAATGGCTAAAATCATCATGCCCCCCGTTAAAATCAAGTGAGCTAATTTAGGGTGATATAACCATTGCAGTTGACGGGAAAGTAACAATAAGAAGAATCCAAATAATACCGATAAAATCCCGGCTGTCGGCGCCATGGTTAATGAATAAGCAAGTGCTTTCCATAATTGTGGGTTTTGCCAATAACCAAATAATTGAGTTGCAGATAAACCTTGAAAAATAATATTGAATAAGGGAGTTAAAATAAATAAGCACACCGAGAATAAGACAAAAACATGTCCAAATTTGACCGCACTTGAAACAGGTAAAACCCATCGATAACGTTGCGAAATCTGGGTTTCAGGTGCTTTTGCCCAATATTGTGAAAGCGAAAATAACGCAAAACAAAACGCAAATTGCACAAGCGCAAAAAGTGCGGCTTTAGGTAAATCGAATTCAAAGAAAATAGCTTGGTAAATCGCGACTTCTAATGTGCTGTTTTGTGGTCCACCACCTAGAGCCAATACAATCGTAAAGCTAGTGAAACATAGCATAAAAATCAATACAAAGGCTGACACGATTTGGCTTTTCAAATAAGGCCATTCAATTAAATGGAAAAATGTGAAACCTTTGATATTCAATTGTGCCGCGAGTTGATGCTGTTCAGTCGGAACACTTTGCAAAGCCTGCAAACTCATTCGTGCCGCTAAAGGAATATTAAAAAATAAATGAGCAATAAGAATGCCACTTAAACCATAAATGGAGGGTTTCCACGAAATACCTAAGGTTTGCAGCAGTTGTGTTAGCCAACCGGCAGTGCCATAAATACCAATTAGACCGAAAATAGCCAGTAATGCAGGCAAAACAAAGGTGAGGGAAAAAATGCGTAAAATGAGCGATTTACCTTTGAAATCTACATAGAAAAAAGCGCGAGCAAATAAAGTTCCAATTACGCTAGAAAGCAAGGCTGACAAGAATGCCTGCCCGATACTAAAAGCGATGACTTGATGCAAATAATCGTCTTGTAAGAAATCAGATAAGGCATAATCACTTCCAACTGAAAAAACAGCAGAAAGTGAAAAACCATAGAGTAAAACAATGAAAAAAATGACCGCACTTCCGCCCAAATAATGGCGAGGACGAAAATGCGGATGTTGCAATAAGCTCATTAACACTACTTAGATAAAGCTTTTTGCCATTGATTGATCCAGCCTTTAAGCTGCTCACTTGTCACCATTGTGGTATCTAAAATACGCATTGATTTTGCGCGAGAATTAAGCGCATCAATATGACTTTCGATATTGGTCTCTACCACGGGTAACATGACATTATTTTTAGCAATATCTGCTTGAGCTTGTGGTGAAAGTAAGAATCCTAGAAACTCATCAGCACAGCTATTATTACGGTTAGCAACTTTTGCCGCGACTTCAACTTGTAATACGCTACCCTCTGCAAATTCTGTTGCCACATAATTATCTTTTTGTTCAGAAAGAATATGGTAAATCGGTGAAGTATTTACACTTAAAACCACATCACCTTCGCCTTTTAAGAAGGCCCCATAAGACTCGGTCCAACCTTTGGTGACCGTGACAGTATGTTTAGAAAGAGTTTTCCAGGCATTTACCACGTCAGCTTCTGGATAAACTGCATTCATCCAAAGCAATAAGCCTCGTCCAATACTGCTTGTACGCGGATCTTGATATAATACTTTAAGATCTTGACGCTCAACTAATTCTTTTAAGCTCTTTGGTGGATTAGCCAGTTTATTTTTATCATAAATAAATGCATATTGCGCATAATCGAATGGTAAGAACGTATTATTTTCCCATTTAATCGGCAAACGTAACTGGCTTAAATCCACTTTATTTGGCTCAAAAATATTGAGTTTTTGTGCATCCTCAATTTGATAACTATCTAAACCGAGCACGACATCCGCCTTAATTTTTTTACCTTCTAGACGAACACGGTTAAACAAAGTGCCATTATTGTCAAAAGCCACATAATTCAGCTTACATTGTGGGAATTGTTGTTCAAAAGCCGCTTTAACTTTTGGCCCAGCACTCCAATCAGCACTAAATGAATCATAAGTATAAACATCTACTGTTTGAGGAGCAGCTTGTGCAAAAGCGGAAGCGGTAAAAAGTGCGGTTAAAATGGGAAGCGTTTTGTTCATTATGCGTTCTCCTTATTTTTGCATAACGAAACAGCATAATGAGATAATTAGTTTCCTACGCCAGCATTATCTGTTTCAGGTTCACGGGTGTTTCTCAGCCATTAATATAGGCACCCCGACTAAGTGCATGTAGTCTAACGTAAGGGAATTTTATCAACAAGTTATTTAACTTAAAAATGTTAATCTGATCACACTTTTATATCTGATTTATCATTTTTTGAGCAAAAGAAAACCTGCTAAAAAGCAGGTTTATCTTGGTAATCTATCGTCAATTAAGCTTGATGTTTAGCCGCTACTTCGCTTAATAAAGTTTGAAGTTCGCCAGCTTGATACATTTCTAAAATAATATCACAACCACCAATTAACTCACCTTCTACCCATAATTGTGGGAAAGTTGGCCAGTTTGCATAAGCCGGTAATTCAGCACGAATATCTGGGTGTTGAAGAATATCAACATAGCCGAAAGGCACTTTGCAATTCATTAATGCTTCAGATGCACGCGCAGAGAAACCACAAGAAGGTAATTTTGGTGAACCTTTCATGTAAATTAAAATTGGGTTTTCAGCAATTTGTTTTTTGATTTTGTCTAACGTTTCCATAATGTTCCTTGTTCAAATAAGTCTGAATAGGGCGCTATTCTAACATAAGATAGAACCTGAGTGAAAGACTTGGTCTTACCAACTTCCACCTGCTCCACCGCCGCCAAAGCTACCGCCGCCAAAGCCACCACCGGAAGAACCACCGCCACCAAAGCCTCCACCAAATCCGCCTCCGAAACCGGAACCGCCACCACGGCGACGAGAAATCGTACTTTGACGAATGATTTTATTCAGTTGGTCACGTTGATTCGGGCTAATATATACTTCATCTTTGTGATATTGGAATTCACCAAATAATACAATGGCAATAAACGCCAATACCATTAAGAATGGGATGTACTTATCGAACGCATCTTCTTCAACTTGTGCCGCATCGAACTCGCCTTTACTGGCCGCAATAATTTGGTTTAAGCCGTCATTAATACCTTGCGCATATTGGCCTTGTTTAAATTGTGGCAAAATTGCCGAACGGATGACTTGCGATAAAAAAGCATCTGGCAATACACCTTCTAAACCTTGCCCTGTTGCGATAAAGACTTTTCGATCATCCTTCGCAATCAGCATCAACACGCCATTGTTCAGATGTTTACGTCCTATACCCCATTTATCACCTAAAGCAAAGGTATAATCAGCGATTTCATATTCACCGGTTGTAGGAACCAAAACAACAGCGATTTGTGAACTCGTTTCTTTACTATAAGCAATCAGTTTATTTTCTAAAATTTGCTTATGTTCTGATGAAAGTATGTTGGTGTAATCGTTTATGTAATGGAAAGGATTTGGTGCAGGCGGAAATTCTGCCGCAGCAACCATTTGAGCAAAAAAAACAAGGCTAAAAATAACCGCACTTTTCATAAAAGATAAAAGCTTAGCCATTAATAATTACCTCATTAGATAATTCATTCACATCATCAGGCTGAATAGGGAAATGGCGAGATAAAATATCACTGATACGATCAATCGCATCGACAATGCCTTGTGTATAAGCTTTTTGTTTAAACTGCTCAATCATTAAATCGCATTGTAACTGCCAATAAGCCACATCAACAAATTGATGAATGCCTTTATCACCTACGATTGCACAAAGATGATTTTTATATCCCACATAAATCAACACGGCATTTTGTGCCGCTGTTTTATGCATTTCCAGTTCGTCAAAGACTTCTAAAGCACGTTCCATTGCAGACAGTTGTGCTGAAGCCTTTGGTACTTTGCGTTCAATATAAACACGTAACTCAGCCGAACTTAAGCTTTCGAGGCGACTAATCGCCGCCTCGATTTGCTTTTTATCTACCGGAATTCTGGAAAAGAATGGCATAGATAAACCTTAGTTAAAGTTTACAGTTGGTGCGTTTTCAGCGCCAGTAGCTGATTTAAAGTAAGGTTTAGCTTTAAAACCAAAAATCATTGCCGCTAATTTAGTTGGGAATTGACGTACTTTTTCATTATAAATACGTGCAGCTTCATTAAATTTATTACGAGCGACATTGATACGGTTTTCTGTACCTTCAAGTTGCGCTTGTAAGTTCATAAAACCTTCATTCGCTTTTAATTGTGGGTATTGTTCTACAGTAACAAGTAAGCGAGATAATGCTGAACCTACTTGATTTTGGTTTTGTTGGAATTCGTTTAATTGTTCTTCCGTTAAATTAGACGGATCAATTTTAGTTTGTGTCGCTTTTGCGCGAGCTTCGATTACATTGGTTAATGTTTGTTGTTCAAAGTTAGCTTGACCTTTCACAGTATTCACTAAGTTTGGAATTAAATCTGCACGACGTTGATAAGATGATTCAACATTTGCCCAAACAGAATCAATTTCAGTTTCTGCTTTTACTAAGCCATTGTAGCTAGACATTAAGCCAAAACCTGCAGCAACGGCGATAATAATCAAGATAATCCACTTTTTCATTCAAAAATTCCTTCAATTATAGGTTTAATTTATATAAGAAAAGACCTAAACCGAAGTTTAGGTCTTCTAATGTTAATCCGTTAATGGATAACTAAATAAAATTATTTAGTACCGTTAACTGCGATTTCAACACGACGGTCTGGTGCTAAACAAGCGATAAGCGCTTTACGACCTTTAACCGCGTCACAAGTAGAACCTGTAACTGGGTTAGCTTTACCGTGACCAACTGCAGAAATGTTTTGAGCTGGAACACCTTTAGCTACTAAGTAGTTAGCTACAGAGTCTGCACGACGTTGTGATAATTTCACGTTTGGTGCATCTTTACCGATACGGTCTGTATAACCAGCAACAGCTACGTTAGCGTTGTTAACTTGAGCGATTTCACCGTAGATACCGTCTAAAGTTGCTTTAGCTTGTGGTTTTAAGTTAGCTTTACCAAACGCGAAAGTTACATCAGAGCTTAAACTGAAAGTTTTGCTTACAACTTCAGGTGCAACAACTGGAGCAGCACCTTGACCGAAACGGTAAGATAAACCAGCGTTGATAGAACCAATCCATGGGTTGTAGTCTACTGAGCTATCTGGACCTGTTTGAGTACGTAATTTACCCACGCGAGCTAACCATTGGTATTCAAGACGTAATGCTAACTCTGGTAATGAAGGTAATGCATATTCGAAACCAGCAGCAAACACTGGAGAAACGCGTAAGCTGTGACGACCTCTTGCGTGGTCACGAGCACCAGTAGTTGCATCGTAGTATTTATAGTCAGAACGAACTAAAGCTGCACCAGCACGACCGTAGAAGTCTAAACCTTCTAAAGCAGAAGTTAAACCACCAAGACCATAGCTACCTTTTAAGCTTAAGTGCGCACCGTGGTTAGTGTGTTTTAATGCTACTTGACCAGCATTTTTGAATTTAGCACGACCAAAGTCATCGTAACCTAATTCTACCGCTAAACCTAAGTTATCACGGTTTAATACTTGGTAACCACCAAATACACCGTAAGTAACAGAGTTACGGTTGTAACCAGCACCAAAACCTAAGCTACGAGGGTTAGTAGCATCAGTGTTAGCTTTAATACCATCGTGGAAAGATGCTTGACCAGCTTTAGCACCTACATAGAAAGTATTTTCTTGTGGAGCTGCTTGAGCTACAGAAGCTGCTGCTAAACCAGCAACGACTAATGCGATTGCAGTTTTTTTCATTTTGATGTCCTCTATTTAGTCATCGTTATTAATAAGAAAAGTTTCCTTGTTTATTGTGAACTTTATAAAAAAGAAACACTCTAAACATTGCTTAACTAGGGTTTTGAATTTGCCCTAACTTATCCTTTTGACAAATTCAATTCCTTTGCCATAGCCAAAGGAACGTTCAAAAGTATGGTTATTATCCTATAAAAACACCAAAGATCAAACTTTTTTTGCCCTTTTTGGTTATTTTATAGACAAACAGCCCCTAAAATGAACATTCGTTCACAAAAAACGGGTTGATTTTTAACCCGTTTTCTATTCTAACAAAAAATATCTTTTGTTCAAATCGACTTTTTTTTGAGCTTCATATATCATCAAATTCACTTTCTTCTCTATTTATGTGCGAGTGATTTTATGTTGCCCCGTCTTTCTAATGTACCCCAACTTAATAATGTAGTAAGTGATTATCTTAACGAACTCCAAAAACAGCATTTTGAAGGTGATATTGCCTCAAATTATGCTGACCGCTTAAGTCTTGCGACAGATAACAGCGTCTATCAACAACTTCCACAGGCTATTTTGTTCCCTAAATCTGTTGCAGATGTGGTACGCATCACTAAATTAGCCAATAAAGAGAAATACCTTCATCTAACCTTTACGCCTCGCGGTGGTGGTACGGGCACGAATGGGCAATCTATTAATAACAATATTATTGTGGATCTCTCTCGCCACATGACGGGCATTTTGGAGCTTAATATAGAAGAACGTTGGGTTCGCGTGCAGGCAGGCGTAGTAAAAGACCAACTAAACCAATTTTTAAAACCTCACGGCTTATTCTTTGCGCCTGAACTCTCTACCAGTAATCGAGCAACCCTCGGTGGCATGATTAATACCGATGCTTCCGGTCAAGGCTCATTACAATACGGTAAAACCTCCGATCACGTTTTAGCATTACGTTCTGTTTTGATGAATGGTGAAATATTAGATACAAGTGCAGTCAAATCCGACGATGTTTTAGAAAACTACCCGCTTGCTGAAAATGGTAAAACGTTACACCAAACGATTTTCCAACGTTGTAAAGAGAAGCGCACCTCAATCATTCAAGATTTACCACAACTCAATCGCTTTCTCACCGGTTACGATCTTAAGAATGTCTTTAATAAAGATGAAAGTGAATTTAATCTCACCAGAATTTTAACAGGGTCAGAAGGTTCACTTGCGTTTATCTGCGAAGCTAAACTCAATTTATTGCCGATTCCTAAATATCGTACCTTAATTAATGTGAAGTACAGCTCATTTGATGCCGCCCTTCGCAATGCTCCTTTTATGGTGAAAGCCAATGCCCTTTCAGTTGAAACCGTTGATTCCAAAGTGCTGAACCTTGCTAAGCAAGATATTATTTGGCATTCAGTGAAAGAACTTTTAACAGAAGAAGAACAAAATCCAATTCTTGGTTTAAACATTGTAGAATATGCGGGCAACAATCAAGCTAAAATCGACAGCCAAGTGACCGCACTTTGTCAGCAATTAGATGAAAAAATTGCACAAGGCAAAGATCATATTATCGGCTATCAACTTTGCTCTGACTTACCTTCTATTGAACGTATTTACGCCATGCGTAAAAAAGCGGTGGGGCTATTAGGTAATGCGAAAGGCGCAGCCAAACCCATTCCTTTTGTGGAAGATACCTGTGTACCACCAGAACATCTTGCGGATTACATTGCGGAATTTAGAGCCTTATTAGATAGTCACAATCTGCAATATGGGATGTTTGGCCATGTGGATGCTGGTGTATTGCACGTTCGCCCGGCTTTAGACTTATGCGATAAAGAACAAGTCAAACTCTTTAAACAAATTTCAGATGAAGTGGCTGAACTCACGGTGAAATACGGCGGTTTGTTATGGGGGGAACACGGTAAAGGTGTACGTTCTCATTATGGCGAGAAATTCTTTACACCTGAACTTTGGCAAGAATTACGCTATGTGAAATTTTTATTTGATCCAAACAATCGTCTGAATCCAGGTAAAATCTGTACGCCACTTAATAGCGATGCGGAACTCTATTCCATTCTCTCGCCAATGCGTGCTGACAATGATCGCCAAATCCCAATTCAAATGCGAGATGAATTCAAAGGTGCGATGAATTGTAACGGCAACGGGCTTTGTTTTAACTTTGATGAGCACAGCATTATGTGTCCTTCCATGAAAGTGAGTAAAAATCGCGTATTCTCGCCAAAAGGACGAGCCGCTATGGTTCGTGAATGGTTGCGATTAATGGCCAATGAAAACGTATCGCCTGATCAATTAGATTTTCATAAAACACAAGTCAAACTGACCGCACTTGTGGAACGTTTCCGCAATAGCGTGCAGAAATGGCGTGGTGAATATGACTTCTCACATGAAGTAAAAGCGGCAATGGATACTTGTCTGGCTTGTAAAGCCTGTGCAAGCCAATGCCCGATTAAAATTGACGTACCAAGTTTCCGTGCAAAATTCTTCCATTTCTACCACAGTCGTTATTTACGCCCAACCAAAGATCATCTTGTGGCGAATTTAGAAGTTGCTGCACCTTATATGGCGAAACAACCGGCATTATTCAATTATTTCACCAAGCTGAAAATCACACAAAGCTTGGTTGAAAAAACACTGGGTATAACCGATTTACCTCTCCTTTCAGAGCCAAACCTTCAACAACAATTAGTGGAAATTGGCTATCAAGGTAAAAAATTAGAAGAGTTAGAAGGTCTCAGTGCCACAGAAAAAGCGAAGATGCTATTTATTGTACAAGATCCTTATACCTCTTATTACGATGCTAAAGTGGTACGAGACTTTGTCGCTCTCACACAAAAATTAGGATTCTCTCCAATCATTCTGCCTTTCAAACCCAATGGCAAAGCCATGCATATTAAAGGTTTTTTAGCTCGCTTTAGTAAAACCGCGAAAACACAAGCGGAGTTTTTAAATCGCGTCGCTAAATTAAATGTGCCTTTGGTCGGAGTTGATTCTGCCATTGTGCTTTCTTATCGTGATGAATATAAAGAGGCCTTAGGCGATTCTCGCGGTGATTTCCATGTACTCACGGCACATGAATGGCTGACCAATCAATTAGAAAGTAACACATTACAAAGTGCGGTGAAAAATATCGCAAAATCTGACCGCACTTTTGAGTGGCATTTATTCCCTCATTGTGCTGAATCCACCTTTATGCCAAACAGCCCTAAAGAATGGCAACATATTTTTGTGCAATTTGGACAAACATTGAAGGTCGAAAAAGTCGGCTGCTGTGGTATGGCGGGTGTATTTGGTCATGAGGTTCAAAATCAAACCATGTCAAAAGACATTTATGACGTATCATGGGGCAAAAAATTACAAGGTAAAGATCCGAATCATTGTCTCGCAACCGGCTATTCTTGCCGTAGCCAAGTGAAACGATATGAAAAAGCCATCTTGAAACACCCTGTGCAAGCATTGCTTGAAGTGTTGAATCACTAGAATAGATTTTCCACCTACAACATCGTAGAAAATAAAAGCGGCCAGATTTTCAATCTGACCGCTTTTTTACTGCATTTTAAAGATAGAATTAGAGATGCAGATGAGCAAAATAAGATAAAGGTGTATTTTCCCTTTCACCGTTTCTTATTGATTGAGGTAAAACTCAGTATATACCGATTCAATAGAATTAAACTCCGTAACATTATTAATTTGTGCTAAAGTTGTTAACTTCATTGACTTTCTAAATCCATCTAACGGTACATTTCTAATTGGATTAGGTAAATTCAATGCTATACCTAATTCAAAAAGATAATCTAGACGTTCAGAATCAGATATATATCCCGCCTGCTCTTCACTCAATGTATTACGCTTAACAATTGAAACCCTCTTCACTTGCCATACTTTGTTAATTATTTTATTACCTTGTTTATCTTGCTCAGCTAATCCTAAAAAAGCGATTTCATTAACAATGTGTTGCAAGCCTTTATATTTCATCTCAAAAGTGTCTTGTGGTAAATGGTAGTATTTTGCTGTGCCATTTTTAAAACGTTCAAAGTATTCTATTGAACGTACATTTTCGCCCTCTTGTGCATGACCAAGAGAAACTAACATCGTTAAGTCGGTATAAAGTTGTTGCTTCATTCCTGTATAAGGAATTCGGCTTTGTTCTTGCACAAATAAATGCTCTTCCTTAATAAGTGGTGAAGAAAGTAGATAATTTCCTAACTGCGCTTTAAAAAAATCCCGTAACCAAATTGCACCTTGATTTTGTTGGCTAGGCAACAATGCAAATGCGCCAATACCGACTTCATCAATTCCGGCTTGATACGGATTCTTCATATTAACTTGATCAAAAAAACCTGGATACAGGGCGTAAGCTCCAAACACAGGACGGCTTTTACCTTCATCCTGTTTAGCCCAAACTAATGCGTCACGATAACGATGCATTTGATTTATTGCATCATCTGGTACTAAGTCATCTTCACCATCATCGGAATTTAAACGGTATTTTGCATCAAATAACCAAATAAAACGTTGTTTATTTGGGAAAAGTACTTCTAATAAAATATCTGGCTTTTGGGTGTTCAAATAAGACCTAATTTCTGTTTTTTGATGAAAGATTGGTTCATGTGCAAGTTTAATTTTTAAACCATCTTGTCTCTCAAAATGAAATGCACCATACATTCCATCTTTCATCGTAAAATCAAGTTGATCAGAAAACATTAATTTTGCTTTCTGAGAACTGACCTCTTCAAAACCAAGTTCTTCAATTAACAATCGGCGAATAACTAAAAAGCACCACACTTCATAAAGTTCCGAAAGGGATTTTTGTGAAATTAGGCTCTGATGCGCAAGGACCTTTAAATAAAAACGTAACTCTTGCCAAATATGAAAAACCGTGGAATAACCTGGTTTCTGTTGCAGTACTAGCGAAATTTTTTCCAATCCTTTGAAGGTCCCAATATCATTAAAAAAAGATAGCGCTTGGAATTGTTTTAATGGTTTTTGCCAATTATTCAGCGTATCAAAAAATGCTTGGGAAAGTTGATTTTTGCTTGATTTAGCTAATGTTTGATTGATCTGAGTAAGCTTGTTATCTGTTTCAATAATCATCTGTTTAATAAAGCGATTCTCTGGCGTATCAACACTTAATTTCTTCTTTTCAACAGCATATTTTTTATGATGTAACCCGTTTGCTAAATCATTTTTAATTTTATGGGTTTGCTTTGCAGACAACTTACCTTTTAAACGTTCCGCTTTTTGATATAAAGAATAGATCTGTAAACGGTTATGTGGTGAATTTTTAATAATTTTTAAAGCTTGACTGAATTGTTGTTGTAATTGCTGAAAATGTGCAAGCCAAAATAGTGGGAAATACCCTTTCTCATTTGTTTTTCCAATGCCCTGCTCTGTTTTGGACGTAAGATTAAATCGCCAAAGAGGAAAGGCGTCATCAATAGCTTCATTAATAGGTTCAATATCTTGCTGAAGATCAATCTTTGTTGGTAGCACCATAAAAGAAAGCATGATGGAATAAGCTTTTCCTACTTTATCTTCATAATAAATAGGTAAACTTAATTGCCCAATATCATTCCCTGTATTAATTACTCCAACAAGCATATTAGCGACTTGAGAAAAGCGGAAACCGTCATTAATTAGCACAAGTTTATGACGCAATTCCGCATAACCAATAGGATCACGGAATTGAATTTCAAAATGGTATTGAGTATTTTCAAAAAAGAGCGGTTGAATTTCATAAGATTTTTGCAAATCACCTGAAATTTCAAATTTTTCAGTTTGATAATGGATAGATGAACTTTCTGCTCTGCGTTTTTTTAAGGTTTGTTGATAGCGCGTAGTATTCTTTTCACTATCTTTCACATAAATAGAAAGCTCAAATACTTCATCTATTTGTTGATTAAAAATACAATCCATTTCCCTTATTTCCAGAAATGTGTAAACCCAAACTTCTCTAATTTAGTTTGCATCCAACTAATCTTCGCCTTACTCCGACATTCTATTTGAATAACATCTCCTTCATTTGTTTCTCGTAATAAATCAATACGTTTTTTGCCTTCCCAAATAGCTGATAATTGTTCCCTCATTATCGCTTCTAAGTTAGTTAATAATGATTTTTCACCATCAAAATCTAATTTTTCTGAGTCCCCTTCAATGCGAGGCAACACTTTCATCATTAGGAAATCATCCCAAATGGATTGTAGCTCAATCTCATTTTTTGGATTGATACATTTCACAGAAAGTAGTAATTCATTTAATGCACGATAAGCTAATTCAAAAGGTGAATTCTTTAAAACACTATTTACTTCTGATAGAAATTCACAGCTTTCTTTAACAAAAGGTGAAGCAAAATTAAGAGATAAGCTCGCATCGGAATAAACAGGGTAGGTAAATGTCTTATTCTGAACATTAGACAAGAAATAAGTATTAAAGTCATTCGGATAAAACTCATTAAAGTCGAAGCTTAATGCGCGATCTAAAACTTTCCGAGAGAATCCGTGAGTAGTTTCATCCATATTTACTGTGCCTGCCACAATAAGATTAAATGGAATTGAAATTCCATTTTCTTTAAAATGCTCCCACAATATATCCCCTTCATCTAATCCCAAATCAGTTGGTTGAATATTTTCAAGCACACTTGATTTTAATAAAGGATCGCATTGATATACTTCGCCATTCCATTGGCGAGTTTCTAGTATGGAAAGATAATCCGCAAAATATTGCTCTACTGGCGCCAAGTTCATTTCATCTAAACAAAGCCAATAAGGTTGAATCTCATTTAATTGTTCCTCAGTTACTTTACCTGTTTTTAGGTCAAAGCCACCATCTGCAATATGTTTCCAGGCCTTCACAATAAAACGCAACACATCTGTGGTAATGTATTTTGGCTGACTTCCTAGATGAGAAATATAACCTAATAAATCAGAAGGCTCATGCCAATCAGGACGAACGGAAACTAAACAGTAATTATCTAGCCCTGTTCGCTCTGCTTGTTGGCGAACAAAACGCGTTTTACCTATACCAGAAATACCGGCTAGGATGAGGAAGGGTTTAGATAACCTTATTATATTCATTTGTCTATCTACTTTTGAATCACTAGTATCATTAAAATCACTATTTAATTGCAATTTATCATAAATATCAATCAATAGACTTAATTCACTTTTAATAACGTCATTAGATGGAAGAGTTTCTTTTGAATAATATTTTGAAATTATGTTAGAGTCTTTATATCTTGCTGCTTTATTAGATACACCTTCACCAAGATCTATTTCATCAAATGTAAATCCAGTATAGTTTGAAATATTTTTTATACTATTTTTTAATTTTGATGTTGTTTCTATTAATTCACTTTTAGAAATACCATCCGCTTTTTGTTGTAAGGAGAGATATACACCTGAGCAATCTCCTTTAAATAAATAAGTAACATATACATCTTTTCTCCTAGATATTTCAATCCATGGAACTGAAGCCCATACACCTTGACCAGGATGAAATTTAATTGAATAATTTTTCTCTGCGAAATTATTTTTTATATCAGTAATTAAAGTATGAAATATTGGTTCATAATTTTCTTTTTTAAACGGCTGTTTTTTGATATCCAAATAATTATTTAGAACTTTTAGCAACCCTTCTCTTAATGACATTTTTTAATCCTTTATTTATAAAAAACGGTCAGCTCTAAAAGAGCTGACCGTCCTTATCATCAAAAACTACAACGCTTCAATCGCTTTATACTGCTCTTGGATTTTTTCTAATCCAGATTGGTATTCCGCTTGTTTTTCACGTTCTTTCGCAATCACTGCTTCAGGTGCTTTAGCCACAAAAGCTTCGTTGCTGAGTTTATTCTCGATGCGTTTAACTTCATTTTGATATTTTTCAATCTCTTTAGTTAAACGGGCAAGCTCTGCTTCTTTATTGATAAAGCCAGCCATTGGTACGAGCAATTCAGCATTACCAACGAGTTTCGCTACCGCAAGCGGTGCAGTTTCATTTGCGGCTAACACTTGAATATTGTCTAACTTCGCCATGGCTTTTAAAAGAGCGGTCTGTTTTTCGAGAATTTTTGCGTTTTCTGCGCTTAAATTACGGAATAACAGATCTAATCCTTTGCTTGGTGCGATGTTGCTTTCTGCACGAATATTACGTACGGCAACGATCACTTCTTTTAACCACTCAATTTCAGCTTCTGCTTCTGGATCAAAGCCGTTCTCTTCCACTTGTGGGAAAGGTTGTAACATAATGCTGTCAGCAGTAATGTCCACAAACCCTTTCACTTTTTGCCAAATTTCTTCGGTAATAAATGGAATCAGCGGATGTGCTAAACGTAACAATTTTTCTAACACGTGAACCAAGGTTTGGCTTGCTGCACGAATTTGTGCTGCATTGCCATTTGCAAATACTGGTTTAGTCAATTCTAAATACCAGTCGCAGAATTGGTTCCAGGTAAATTCATAAATCGCATTGGCACAAAGGTCGAAACGATATTGGCTTAATGAATTACGGAAAGTTTCCACTGTGCGATTGAATTCTGATTGAATCCAACGATCCGCTAATGAGAACTCGATCTCGCCTTCGCTTAAATCTAATTTTTCATTCGTTAAGACGAAACGGCTTGCATTCCACAATTTGTTACAGAAGTTGCGGTAGCCTTCTAAACGTTTCATATCCCAGTTGATGTCACGACCGTTTGAAGCCAATGCGGCTAATGTGAAACGCAATGCGTCTGTACCGTGAGCTGCGATACCATCTGCAAATTCTTTGCGGGTTGCTTTAGCAATTTTCTCTGCTAATTGCGGTTGCATCATGTTGCCGGTACGTTTTTCAAGTAAATCTTCAAGGCTAATGCCGTCAATCATATCGATTGGGTCAAGCACGTTACCTTTCGATTTCGACATTTTTTGACCTTGTTCATCACGGATTAAGCCCGTTACGTACACGGTTTTGAATGGTACTTGTGGTTTGCCATTTTCATCTTTCACGAAGTGCATCGTAAACATAATCATACGCGCAACCCAGAAGAAGATAATGTCAAAGCCGGTGATTAACACATCCGTTGGGTGAAACATTTTGAGCTCTTTAGTTTGCTCTGGCCAACCTAAGGTAGAGAACGTCCATAAGCCTGATGAGAACCACGTGTCTAACACGTCTTCATCTTGCTTGAGTTCAACCGCAGAATCTAAGTTGTATTTTGACCGCACTTCTTCTTCGTTGCGCGCGACATACACATTGCCTTCAGCATCATACCACGCTGGAATACGGTGTCCCCACCAAAGTTGGCGAGAGATACACCAATCTTGAATATCACGCATCCAAGAGAAATAAAGGTTTTCATATTGTTTCGGCACAAATTGGATTTCTCCATCTTCCACTGCTTTAATCGCCACATCAGCAAGCGGTTTCACGCTCACATACCATTGGTCAGTTAGCATCGGCTCGATTGGTACACCACCACGGTCGCCATAAGGCACTTTCAAATCGTGCGGTTTGATTTCGTCTAATAAACCAAGTGCTTCAAAATCTGCCACGATTTTCTTACGTGCAGCGAAACGCTCTAAACCACGGTAATCTGCAGGAATCGTCGCTTCATAGCCGGCAAGTGGTTTACCATCAGTACCGATAATTTCCGCTTCATCACGGATATCCGCATTTAAGGTTAATACGTTAACCATTGGCAAGCTGTGACGTTTACCCACTTCGTAGTCGTTGAAGTCATGCGCAGGGGTGATTTTCACTACACCGGTACCGAATTCACGATCGACATATTCATCGGCAATAATCGGAATTTCGCGATTAGCTAGTGGCAGAACCACTGTTTTACCGATTAAAGATTGATAACGTTCATCTTCAGGATGCACCGCCACCGCTGTATCGCCCAACATGGTTTCTGGACGTGTAGTTGCCACCACTAAATAATCTTTACCATCCGCCGTTTTTGCACCATTTGCTAACGGATAACGGAAATGCCAAAGGGAACCTTTGCTCTCTTTGTTTTCCACTTCTAAATCAGAAATCGCCGTGTGAAGTTTTGGATCCCAGTTTACTAAGCGTTTGCCACGGTAAATCAACCCTTCTTCGTGCAAGCGAACAAACACTTCTTTTACGGCGTTAGATAAACCGTCATCCATGGTAAAACGCTCACGTTCCCAGTCGATTGAGTTACCTAAACGACGCATTTGTTGGCTGATTGTGCCACCTGAATAGGATTTCCAATCCCAGATTTTGTTGATGAACGCTTCACGACCATAATCGTGGCGGGTTTTACCTTCTTCTGCGGCGATTTTACGCTCCACCACCATTTGGGTTGCGATACCCGCGTGGTCTGTCCCCGCTTGCCATAAGGTGTTATGCCCTTCCATACGGTTAAAACGGATTAAAGTATCCATTAAGGTTTGTTGGAAAGCATGCCCCATGTGTAGAGAACCCGTTACGTTCGGTGGCGGAATCGCAATGCAATAGCTCGGCGCATTTTCATTTTCAGACGGTTTAAAATAACCGCTCTCTTCCCAATGTTGATAAAGGGCTTGTTCTACCGCAGACGGATTAAAACGGTCTGCCATTTCGAATTTTTGTGTCATT
>CAJLFU010000033.1 GCA_905205995.1 uncultured Haemophilus sp.
ACTGGCTGATATTCTGATAGCCAAATACTTAAACGATTTGGCCAAATTTTACGAACCACCGCACCTTTTACCCAAGGAATCGTTTCAAGCTGCTCTTGAATTTGCTTAACGTCTTGTCCCCAGAAGCCCTTGAGAGAGCCCATTTTGAGCAACACATCTTGCACATCCGGATAAGTGGTAAATTCATTTTGGCCCACTAATGCATAGGCAGTAATTTTTCTATCACCGTCTAAGCTTTCGAGCCAATTTTGCCAGTTTGAATAAACGAAATACCCTAGCCCCGCACAAAGTAACACCAAAGCAAGTTTAATCTGCAGCATAAAACGGAATTTACCTTCTCCGTTAGATGAGCGACCAAATTGAGTTGGCGGTGTATTTTTGCGCTTAATTACATTCATTACGCACTCAACTCCAAAATTTTCACGACGAGTTGTTCAAATGAAATACCGACTGTTGACGCAGACTTAGGGAATAAACTGTGACTTGTCATGCCTGGGTTCGTATTTACTTCCACTAAACGGAAATTACCTTGTGCATCGGTCATCACATCAATACGACTCCAGCCACGACAACCCACTACGTCATAAGCACGTTTAACTAATTTCGCTAATTCTTGCTCACGTTCAGCTGAAAGGCCTGCAGGGCAAAAATATTGAGTGTTATCTGAAATATATTTCGCATCGTAATCATAAAACTCACCTTCTGGCACAATGCGAACAGCAGGCAATACTTCACCACCTAAAACAGGCACAGTTAATTCATCACCAGCTAACCATTCTTCAATTAAAATGGTGTTATCAAATTTGAGTGCATAATCGACCGCACTTTTTAATTCTTCGACTGCTTTTACTTTCGTTAAACCCACACTTGAACCTTCAAGAGATGGCTTAACCATCAAAGGTAAACCTAATTTTTCGACCACAGCTTGTGGGTTTAGTTCGTGAGCATTTTCTTTGGTCACGATCTCCATATCGGCAACAGGTAAACCAAAGGCTTTCCATAACATTTTAGTACGCATTTTATCCATGGTTAACGCTGAAGCCATTACGCCACAACCAGTGTAAGGCAAACCGATTTGTTCTAATAAACCTTGCATGGTGCCATCTTCTCCACCGCGACCATGTAAAATGTTAAAGACACGATCAAAACCATCAGCCTTTAAATTCGCGACATTATATTCTTTAGGATCGATACCATGTGCATTATAACCTTGGCTTACTAATGCGTTTAACACGGCTGCGCCAGAATTAAGAGAAACTTCACGTTCAGCTGATTTGCCGCCTAACAACACTGCAATTTTTTCTTGTTTTAAATTCATTGTTTTATCCTGTTTTCTTTTTATTCTTCATCAAAAGTGCGGTTATTTTTCGGTGTATTTATGCTTTCCAACGTTCAGCTAAACTACGAGAAATTTTGCTTACACTTCCCGCACCTTGAGCAAGAATTAAATCGCCATCTTGAATAATTTGATCTAACACATCGCCAAGTTGTTCCGTATCAGAAACTAAAATTGGATCGACTTTTCCTAGATTACGAATAGAACGACAAAGTGCTTTACTATCCGCACCGACAATTGGTGCTTCGCCTGCTGCGTAAACGTCTAACATAATCAATGCATCCACTTGGGATAATACTTGCACGAATTCATCAAATAAATCGCGAGTACGTGAATAACGGTGAGGCTGGAAGATCATGACAATACGTTTATCTTCCCAACCTTCACGCGCTGCTTTAATTGTTACATCAACTTCTGTTGGGTGATGGCCATAGTCATCCACTAAGCGTACTTTACCATTTGGACGAATAAACTCACCTAATTGGTCGAAACGTCTGCCCGCACCTTGGAAATCAGCAAGCGCTTCTAAAATCGCTTCATTGCTAATGCCTTCTTCTTTTGCTACTGCGAGTGCTGCAGTTGCATTTAACGCATTGTGTTTACCTGGTACATTCAATAATACATTGATACGTTCACCACTCGGGCAAACTACGGTGTAATGACCTTGGAAACCGGTTTGTTCATAATCTTCAATACGATAGTCAGCATGCTCGCTGAAACCATAAGTTAAGACTTGACGTCCAACTTGAGGAACAAGTTCCATTAACACCGCATCATCTGCGCACATCACCGCCAAACCGTAGAACGGTAAGTTATGTAAGAACTTCACGTAAGTGGCTTTCATCTTCTCAAAGTCACCACCATACGTATCCATATGATCCGGTTCAATATTGGTCACCACAGAAACCATTGGCTGCAAGTGTAAGAAAGAGGCATCACTTTCATCTGCTTCTGCGATTAAATAACGGCTTGCACCTAAATGTGCATTTTTACCGGCTGATTTAACTAAACCACCATTAACGAAAGTTGGATCCAGTTTCGCTTGAGTATAAACCATCGAAATCATGGCAGTGGTTGTCGTTTTACCATGGGTACCCGCAACTGCAATACCATGACGAAAACGCATAATTTCAGCTAACATTTGTGCTCGCTGAATCACGGGAATACGATTTTGTTTAGCAGCGACTAATTCTGGGTTATCTTCATGGATCGCGCTTGATACAACAACCACACTTGCCCCTTTCACATTTTCAGCTTGGTGCCCAATGAAAATTTTTGCGCCAGCTTGAGCAAGACGCTGAGTCACAACACCATCTGCAATATCAGAACCAGAGATATCATAACCTTCATTTAATAAAATTTCGGCAATCCCACTCATACCGGCGCCGCCGATACCAATGAAATGAATTTGTTGAACCCGACGCATCTCAGGAATAATCTTTCTAATTTCATCCGAAATATGTTTCATATTATTTCACCTTTATTTTTAACCGCACTTTTAGGTTAAGGGTTTATTTACTATCCCTCAACTTCTCTGTTCTTATTTCGCGTTTTCTACAATAACATCAGCTACACGTTTAGCTGCCAATGGTGCTGACATTTCTTTTGCCTTAATCGCCATCGCTAGCAAAGTTTCACGATCTGTTTTTTCTAAGAAATCGACCAACACATCTGCATTTAATTCATTTTGCTGAACAATTTTTGCTGCGCCTACATCGGCAAGATATTTCGCATTTAAATATTGTTGTTGATCTTTATGCTGGAATGGTACAAAAATTGCTGGTGTTCCTACTGCAGCTAATTCACATACCGTTAAAGCACCAGAACGACAAATTACCACATCCGCCCAAGAGTAGGCTTCTGCCATATCATCAATAAATTCTGTAATTTTGACCGAATCTGCATGTTCACCATAAAGTGCGGTCACACTTTCAACAGAACCTTTACCCACTTGATGACGCACTTCTAGTTTATCTGCCAAACGCGCTACTACTTGTGGAATTGTTTGATTGAGTACGCGAGCTCCTTGGCTTCCACCCACGACAAGTACTCTCAATTTTCCGCTTCTTTCTGAAAAACGCACTTGTGGTGATGGCATTTCAAATAAATCTTGGCGAACTGGGTTTCCTACAACTTCGGCATCTTTGAATGCAGTTGGAAAAGCTTGTAATACACGTGTCGCAATTTTAGCCAACCATTCATTGGTTAAGCCTGCTACGGCATTTTGTTCATGTAAAATAACTGGCACGCCACAAAGTTTTGCCGCGATACCACCAGGGCCTGATACATAACCACCCATGCCTAATACCGCATTAGGTTGATATTCTTGAATAATTTTACGAGCTTGTAGTACTGCTCTTAAAATAGCAAAAGGCGCACCAAGTAGAGCTTTAATGCCTTTACCACGCAACCCTGAAATTTGAATAAAACGAATAGGAATGCCATGTTTTGGTACAAGCTGTGCTTCCATGCGATCTTTTGTACCTAACCAGCAAATTTCCCAACCTTCTTTTTGTAAGGTTTGAGCAACAGCGATGGCGGGGAAAACATGTCCACCAGTACCACCCGCCATAACTAATAATTTTTTACTCATAAATATCCCTAATCATCTCTCAAACGTGCTTGACCACCACGTTGTAATCTATTTTCATGGTCAATACGCAATAAAATCCCTACGGTTGCCGACATAATAATGATACTTGAACCACCGTAACTCACTAATGGGAAAGTTAAACCTTTTGTTGGTAACATCCCTAAGGCCATGCCAAGATTGACAAAACCTTGGAAGAAAATCCAGAAACTAATACCTAAAGCAAAAAAGCCACGGAAACGTTGCTCTAACATGAGTGATTCACGTCCGATTTTCATCGCACGGAAAATCAATAAACCTAAAAGAATGACAACAACGAGAATACCAATAAAACCAAACTCTTCACCAATAATCGCCATAATAAAGTCAGTATGTGCTTCAGGAAGATAATCAAGTTTTTGAATCGAGTTACCGAGTCCTTCCCCACTAATTTCACCACGGCCAAATGCCATCAAAGAGTTAGTTAGCTGGAACCCCGTTCCGTAAGGATCTTTAAACGGTTCTAAGAAACCGGTAAACCGTTTTAAACGATAAGAGGCAGAAAGGACTAACCAAATAAAGAGAAGTATGCCTGTACCAATTAGCAAAATAAATTGCCAAAAATTTGCACCGACAATAAAAAGCATGCCAAAAGTGATCACAAATAGTACCACTGTACTCCCTAAGTCAGGTTGAACTAGTAAGAATACACCTAATACCCCCATCACAATGAAAGGCTTAACCGCACTGAATTTTTTACCTCGAACTTCATCATAACGGCGCGTAAAATAGCTCGCTAGGAAACAGGTTAAAGCTAACTTCGCAAATTCCGCTGGCTGGAAATTTAAAATCCCTAAGGAAATCCAACGTTTAGCACCATTAACGGAAGTACCGATACCGAGAACCAGTATTAATAAAACAATGGCTAATAAGAAAATTTTAGCGTGCCACTTTTCCCATTGAGAAGAAGAAATTTGGAGAGTTAAATAACAAGTCGCTAAAGAAAGTAAGACATAAACGGCATCACGTTTAGCAAAATAGAATGTATCATTAAATACGCGTGCACTGTAAGGCATTGAAGCAGAAGTTACCGCCACTAAACCAATCAGCAATAGCACGACAAAAAGCCAAAACAATGCGCGATCGTAAAGTAATCCTTGCGGTGTCACTCTCGCCCATTGTTCATAATTTTGTTTAATTTTATTGATAAATTCCATTATTACCCTAATTCTTTAAGCTAATTTTGCTAAACGAGTAAACTCTTCACCTCGTTTTTCAAAAGAGGCAAACTGATCCAAACTTGCACAAGCAGGAGATAATAACACCATATCGCCTGATTTTAAATGCGGACGTAAAAATGAAATAGCTTGTTCCATTGTTTCAAACAAATGGCTTTGACTTGAAAGTGCCGCGAGTTGTTTGCCATCACGACCAAAGCAATAGGTTGAGATATGAGGTTGATTGATTAAATCAGCGAGTTCAGAAAAATCTGCGCCTTTACCATCACCACCTAATAAAAGGTGTAACGTTCCCTCAACATATAACCCTGCCAATGCTGCAACAGTGCTACCTACATTGGTGGCTTTAGAATCATTAATCCAACGAACACCATTCGCTTGATGGGCTAATTGGAAACGATGATCTAAACCTTTAAATTGACGAAGTGCGGTACGAATTGCCTCTAAATTTATATCTACTGCTTGCGCTAACGCTGTCGCCGCTAAAATATTCATGTAATTATGACGGCCAACTAAGGTCGCTTCATCACAAGGTAAAATTACTTCCTCTTTTGCCATTAAGTACTGTTTACCGTTTTCGGTTTTTAGCCAGTAATCCGCTTGATTTTCAGCAAAAGACACAACCTTCTTAGCTTGATTTTCACCTTCGCCAAAAGTGAGTTTATCTTCTAAATTCACTACTGCTGTTTCTGCATTGTGGTAAATGCGTAATTTTGCTTGGCGATAATCTTCTAAATCCACATAGCGATCCATATGATCTTCAGTCACATTAAGCACTGTCGCTGTAGCCGCTTTCAAACTATAAGTCGTTTCTAGTTGGAAACTGGAAAGCTCTAAGACATAAAGATCATAATCTTCATTTAATAATGACAACGCAGGAATGCCAATGTTTCCGCCCATTCCCACTTTTATTCCCGCCGCTTTTGCCATTTCATAGACTAATGTTGTCACGGTGCTTTTACCATTAGACCCCGTAATCCCAACAATTGGCTTCGTTGCTGCACGGCAGAATAATTCGATATCCCCAATCACTTCCACTCCTGCTGAAAGTGCGGTCTGAATTTCAGGTGTTTTTACCGCGAGTCCCGGGCTAATGACAATAATATCGCTTTCAAGTAACCATTGTTGATTTAGATTACCCGTGTGTAAAGGAACATTTTTAGGTAATTGTTCTGCTCCCGCTGGATGTTGACGTGTATCAATCACACGGATATTAACTTGTTGAGATTGAAGATATTCAACGCAAGAAAGGCCTGTTTTTCCGAGGCCTATGATAGTGATAGTTTTATTTTGATATAGATTTGTCATGTTGTTTTTCTTCTCTCGTATTCTGGGATCACGCAGGGTGCAACAAGTGCACCCTACAAAAATTATCTTAGTTTGAGCGTTACAAGCCCCATCAACACCAACATTAAGGAGATAATCCAGAACCGAATAATCACCCGAGGCTCTGGCCAACCTTTTAATTCAAAGTGGTGATGAATTGGTGCCATTCTGAAAATACGTTGTTTTCTTAATTTATAAGAGCCCACTTGCAAAATCACAGACAAGGCTTCAACAACAAATACACCGCCCATAATCACTAATAAGAATTCTTGGCGAACAAGAATGGCAACAACACCAAGTGCGCCACCAAGTGCTAGAGAACCAACATCGCCCATAAAGACTTGAGCAGGATAAGTGTTAAACCATAAGAATCCCAAGCCTGCCCCTACGATAGCAGTACAGAAAACCACGACTTCAGAGCTATATTTGATGTAAGGAATATGTAAGTATTCTGCAAAATTAACGTTACCGGTCGCCCATGCAATCAAAGCAAATGCACCTGCCACTAAAGCTGTTGGCATGATCGCAAGACCATCTAAACCATCGGTTAAGTTTACCGCATTGCCTGTGCCCACAATCACAAAGTAAGACAACACGATATAGAATAAGCCCAATTGCGGCATGATATCTTTGAAGAATGGAATCACTAAACGGGTTGCATCTGTATCATGACCTAACCAATACAACCAAATGATCGCCACTAATGCGACTACTGACATCCAGAAATATTTCCAACGCGCAATTAAACCATCGGTATTTTTACGCGTGATTTTACGGAAATCATCCACAAAGCCAATTGCACCATAGCCAAATAACACAAATAAGCAAATCCAAACATAAGGATTTGTTAAGTTAGCCCACAATAATGTACTCACACCGATGGAGAATAAAATCATCACACCGCCCATGGTTGGGGTGCCTTTTTTCGCAAAGTGACTTTCAGGACCATCATTACGCACTTCTTGACCAAATTTTAAAATTTGAAGGCGTTTGATCACTTTCGGACCAATCCATAAAGAAATGAAAAGTGCGGTCAATAATGCCAAAATCGCACGTACAGTAATATAGGAAATGGCATTGAATGCCGTTTCATAGCGAACTAAATATTCAGCAAGCCAAACTAACATAAGCTATCCTTTAATGAATAAATCGTCTCTTCCATTTTCATTGAGCGCGAGCCTTTCGCTAATACGACGACTTTTTGGTTTTCTTGTAATTTCTGTTTAATAATATCTAACGCATAAGCTGTCAATTCAGCTTTATCTGTAAAATGTTTTCCCAAAACAGCTTCAGAAATGGCCGCACTTTCTGTTCCATAAGAAAGCACTAAATCTAATTTAGCTTGTTTGGCGTGCTCACCCACTTGTTGATGGCATTTTAGACTATCCTCACCTAATTCTTTCATATCACCCACAAGTAGGATACGGAAAGCATCATAACCTTTTAAAACATCAATCGCAGCTTGCAAAGAATCGACATTCGCATTGTAGGTATCATCTAATAACAGCAGATTTTCATTCACTTGAATCGGGAATAATCTTCCTTTTACTTGAGAACGATATTCAAGACCTGCTTTTACATCAGCAAGACTCGCGCCCACATTCATAGCAAGTGCGGTCGCGGCCAAGGCATTTTTTACATTATGTTCACCTAAATAAGGCAAATTAATTTCAATACTACCTTTTGGCGAAACTAACGTAAACGTTGAGCCATTAGGTGAATGTTTTACATTTTCAGCTTTGTAATCGCCACCATTAAAATATTGAATAGCATGGGAACCAATTTCTTTTTGCCACAATTCAATATAATTATGTTCACTGTTAATAATGGCTACACCATTTGGAGTTAAACCACGGTAGATTTCACCTTTCGCACGTGCAACACCTTCAATTGAACCAAAACCTTCTAAATGTGCAGCCGCTACATTATTCACTAATGCGGCCTCAGGCTGTGCAAGATGCGTAGTGTAATCAATTTCGCCTTGATGATTGGCACCTAATTCAATAACGGCAAATTTATGTTGTTCTGTTAAGCGTAATAACGTTAATGGTACGCCAATATCGTTGTTGAAATTACCATTTGTGAATAATACAGCTTCAGGATTGCCTGCTGTTTGTTGCAGAATGGATGCTGTCATCTCTTTCACTGTAGTTTTACCTGAAGAGCCTGTCATCGCTACGGTACGAGGATTAATTTTTTCACGTAACCATTTTGCTAATTGACCAAGAGCTAAGCGCGTATCTGCAACAACTAATTGTGGCGTTGCAATTTCAGTGTTGGCTTGTTGCACAACTAAGGCTGTCGCACCTTGCTCAACGGCTTTATCTAAGTATTGATGTGCATCAAAATGCTCACCTTTTAATGCAAAGAAAAGCGAGTTGGATACAGTTTTGCGAGTATCCGTATTGATATTTTCAACAACGGCCTGCCCATCTCCAATAAGATTAGCATTTAAAATTTGAGCAAGCTGTTGGGTAGTTAGTTTAATCATTCTGTTTTTATTTTTTCGTTAAATAGGCTTCAGCCACTTCTTGATCAGAGAAATGAAGTATTTTATCTCCAATGATTTGATAGTTTTCATGGCCTTTACCGGCAATCACAATCACATCGTTTTCAACCGCATTCTCAATGGTAAATTTGATGGCTTCTTCGCGATCCGGAATCACTCCAACATCTTCCATTCGGCTAAAACCCGTAAGGATATCTACTTCAATTTTATTTGGATCTTCTGTACGCGGATTATCTTGAGTTACGATCACTAAATCTGCAAACTGTTCAGCAGCTTTTGCCATCAGCGGACGCTTGCCTGCATCACGATCTCCGCCACAACCAAAGATACACCAAAGTTTGCCTTTACAATGTTCACGCGCGGCATTTAATGCCTTTTCTAATGCATCTGGAGTATGAGCATAATCAACAATAACCGTTGGTTTACCTGCTTTCTTAATCAATTCCATTCTTCCATTTACCCCTTTTAGCTGTGAAACCGTACGGATAAGATCGTCGAAAGAATAACCTAAAGCCAATAAAACAGCCGTGGCTAACAGCAGATTACTCACGTTAAACGCGCCAATTAATGGGCTATGTAATGTGCCATTACCCCAACTTGAAGCAACATCAATCACCGCACCTTCGTGAGTGAAACGAATCTGTGTTGCATAAAGCCATTGTTTAGAAGTTGGTTGAAAATCTGGGCGACAGCTGACTGCAATACCACTTGGTAATTCATTTAACCATGCAGCCCCAATTGGATCGTCAGCATTGAGAATTTGTAATTCGGGGGCTAAATCAATGAAAAAGCGTTTTTTAGCTTCTGCATACTTTTCCATTGTCTCGTGATAATCCAAATGATCACGACTTAAATTGGTAAAAATGGCGGCTTTAAATTTAAGGGCTTCAACACGGTGTTGAACTAAACCATGTGAAGACACTTCGATAGAAGCAAAATCTGCCCCATTCTCTACAAAATTAGCGAGGTTTTCTTGAACTTCAACGGCTGAGCCTGTGGTATTTTTGGCTTCTTTGACTTGACCTAATAAACCATTGCCAATGGTGCCCATGACAGCTGCTTTATGGCCGAATAGCGTTGCCCATTGGGCTAATAATTGAGAAACGGTGGTTTTACCGTTTGTTCCAGTCACACCAACCAAAGTCAGTTTTTCGGAAGGATGTTCATAGAATTTACCTGCCAATGCAGAAAGATTGGCAGATAAATGATAATAATGAATCACAGGCACATTATTTTGCCATTGGATGCTTAAATGCTCGTTTTCTAAATCTGTTTCTAAAACGACCGCACTTGCGCCAGAAGAGATGGCTTGAGGAACAAATTGACTCGCATCAAAACGATGCCCTTTTACTGCCACAAACAAATCACCTTGGGTCACTTTGCGGCTGTCTAACACCATCGCCTTCACATTAATGTCTGAAAGCACCGGAAGATCAAAAAGTGCGGTCAATTTTTTCATTATTTTGCCTTTTCTTAATTCATTTTTTCAAATTTTTTATCGCTTAAGCGAACAGTACGTCTTGCTGTTTTTTCTGTCGGTTCTGCATCTGGTGCTATACCATTAGCACGCAAGGTATAACCCATAATGCTAGAGAATACTGGTGCAGATACCGCACCCCCATAGTACTGCCCTGCTTTCGGATCGTTAATCAAAATAACTAATGCATAACGTGGATCGCTAATTGGTGCAATACCTGCTGTAAATGCCACATATTTATTAACATAGTGACCATTTTCAATTTTACGCGCTGTACCTGTTTTCACACCTACACGATACCCCTCAACCATTGCACGTTTATTTTTGATCGCGACTTTCTCTAACATGCCCACTACTTCTTTCGTGATTTTCTCAGAAAATACACGTTGACCAATGACTGGCGGATCGACTTTCGTGATAGAAAGTGGACGATAAATCCCGAAGCTCCCTAAAGTGGCATAAGCACGTGCAATTTGTAATGGTGTTGAAGTGATACCATAACCATAAGCTACCGTAGCTCGTTCGATATCCGCCCAACGTTTACGGTTTGCATTTAACACACCACGTTGTTCACCAATTAAGCCTAACTCTGTATCTTTACCCAAGCCTGCATTTTGGTAAGTTTCCATTAATGCAGAAGGTGGCATACGTAACGCAAGACGGCTCACACCACGGTTACTGGAGTTGATCAAAATTTCATCTAAGGTTTGTTGTGGGCGAGGTGCCACATCAACGATTTCTTTACCACTCACAGTAAATGAACCTGTATTAATCACTTCATCACGTCTCGCTGCACCACGTTGAAGAGCGGTCAAAACAACGAAAGGTTTTACTGTTGAACCTGGTTCAAAGGTATCTGTAATTGCACGGTTACGTTTTAATTCATCTTTTACATTAGCCAAGTTATTTGGGTTGTAAGAAGGCGCTGTTGCCATTGCTAATACTTCACCAGTACGTACATCTACCAATACCGCAGTACCAGATTCTGCTTTATTCTCAGTTACCGCTTTTTTGATTTCACGATACACCATGGATTGCAATTTTTCATCGATACTTAAGGTCACATCTTGCGCATCGTATTTTTTCTCATCTGCAATATGCTCAACCACGTTACCACGTTTGTCTTTACGTACAACACGCGCACCGTCTTTCCCCACTAACATTGAGTTGAAACTTGCCTCAACGCCTTCAATCCCTTTACCATCAATGTTGGTAAAGCCGATTAATTGAGCCGCTTCTTCTACACGTGGATAAAAACGACGATGTTCAGTTTCTAATGAAATACCTTTAATTTTGAGATCACGAATATAATTTGCTTTGCCCGCTTCTACTTGACGTGCTAAATACAAGAAACCTGATTTTGGATTTTTCTCAATTTTTTTCACCAACTCTGCAGGTGTCATATTTAATTCGTTAGCAAGGGCTTTGATTCGTTCTTTATCCTCTAATGCATTTTCTTTTAACATTAAACGAGGTTCAGCCACAATTGCACTCATCGGCACACTCACCGATAATAATTGGCCATTACGATCTAAAATTGAACCACGAACAGAAAGCACGTCATCTTTACGTAATGAACGTTTGTCCGCTTCACCAGATAGGGTTTCAGAATTAACAGATTGCACATAAGCAGCACGAGCCACTAATGCGCCTAAGCCTAAGAAAATAAAACTCGTTGCGATGAGATAACGACCACGAAGGAAGCATTTCTCAAACACCATTTTCGGTTTGTTTGGTTTTACTGACGCAGGTTGAGCCAATTTTCTAATTGTTTTCTTTGGCTTTCCTGGTTTCTTAGAGGAATTAAATCTAACCATTTTATTCAAAATCCCTATTCAAAAATAACCACTTCTTGTTCACTTTGAACACGTTGCATTTTTAATGTACCAATTGCAATGGATTCAACTCTTGTATTATCACTTTCGGTTGCTTCTTGTAATTGCAAATTGCGATATTCGTTTTCAAGGGCTTGGTGTTGTAATACCAACTGCCCGTTTTCAGAAATTAAGCCTCGTGTTTGGTGGGTCATCCAAATCGTGCCCATTGCAGAAGCTAAAATTAATAAAAGTAAGACGACAATTAATTTATTAGAAGAAAAAATATCTTCAACGAGAATATGTTGTAAAGGATAACGTTCGCTATTTTCTAACATCTTATTTCACCCTTTCCGCAATACGTAACACCGCACTTCTTGAACGTGGATTCGCCAAAATTTCTGCTTCACTCGGCTGAATAGCTTTACCAATGATTTTTAACTTTTGATTACGTTGAATTTGATCTTCACGAAGTGGTAAGCCTCTTGGAATATCCTCGCCTTTACTTTGCTTACGCATGAAATGTTTTACCATTCTGTCTTCAAGTGAATGGAAACTGATAATCGATAAACGCCCTTCAGGGGCCAACATATCTAATGCAGAATTTAATACACTTTCTAGCTCATCTAATTCCGCATTAATATAAATTCGAATGGCTTGGAAACTACGAGTTGCTGGATGTTTATGTTTATCTTTAAATGGCACAGCTTGAGCAATTAACTCAGCGAGTTGAGAAGTACGACTTAAACATTCAGTGCCATTTTTGACCGCACTTTTATTGAATTCTACGATGGCAGTCGCAATTCGTTTTGCAAAACGCTCTTCGCCAAAGGTTTTTAATACCCAAGTTAAATCATCAACAGATACTTGTTTTAGCCACTCTGCCGCTGATAAACCTTGTGTGGTATCCATGCGCATATCTAACGGGCCATCTTTCATAAAACTGAAACCACGTTCTGCTTCATCAAGCTGTGGAGATGACACCCCTAAATCCAGCAAAATGCCGTCAATTTTACCAACTAAATCGAGTTTTTGACAGATATCTGGAATGTGAGAAAAGCTATTATGTTCAATATGAAAACGAGGGTCTTGAATTTTTTCAGCTTCCGCAATCGCACGAGGGTCGCGATCAATAGCAATTAAACGACCATTTTCAGAAAGTTGGGAGAGAATTAGACGAGAATGACCACCACGACCAAAGGTACCATCAATATAAATTCCATTTTCTTTCAACGCCAAACCATTCACCGCTTCGTGAAGCAAAACCGTGATATGTTCAGGTGCAGAAAAGGAATTTTGCATAGTCATAAGTAAAAAGTAAACGTTAAATCAAAATCGATAAAGAAGATAGAGCGGCGCAAGCACCGCTTATCCTGCTAGTGCTGCTGTTCTATAATGACAGCATTTTTAGTTCTTCAGAAGCACCGAATTCAGCACTTGAGCCAATTTCGATATCTTCATCAATTTGTGCGTACCATTCAGTATCGCTCCAAATTTCAAATTTGTTCAACTGCCCTACCAACATTAAGCCTTTTTCTAATTTTGCGTGTTGACGTAATGGACCACTTAATAAGATACGACCTTGCGCATCCATTTCACATTCTGTGGCATAACCGAGCATTACACGTTGTAAGCGTCGTTGATTTGGTTCAAAGTTGGAAAGTGAAAGTAGTTTTTGTTCGATTTTTTCCCATTCATCTAAAGGATAAAGTAATAAACAAGGCTGACGAATATCAACGGTACAAACCATTTGGCCTTGGTTCTTTTCCATGATTTCAGCACGATAACGCGTAGGAATCGCTACACGACCCTTCGCATCTAAATTTACCGCTGCTGCACCACGAAACATTTTTCTACCTTTAAACGTTTATTTTTAGAAAAATTAGCAGAATTCTCCACAAAATTCCACTTTTCACCACTTTGCGTAAGTTTATCGGTTGTAGCCTTAACTTGCAAGCAATTAAAACGTAAAGATTGGTAAATTTTAGTAATAAAATAAACAAAAAAACCGTTTGAGGTTTTCCTCAAACGGTTTTTCAATTTTTAACTCAATTTGACTAGTTATTTACATAAGCTTCTTCGTCACGTTCACCTAATGGTTTAAGCTGTGTGAAGAATAATACTAAACAAAGAGCTGTTAAACCTAAGCCGATATAAACAGATAATTGATAGTCTAAACCGAAACCAATTTTGTTGTATGCGAGGTAAGTGAAACATACTGTACTGATAAATACTGCAGGAATTGTACATACCCAGTGGAATTTATTATAACGGTATAAGTATGCTGCTGCAGTCCATAACATTACCATCGCTGTGGTTTGGTTTGCCCAAGTGAAGTAACGCCATAAGATTGAGAAATCGATTTTTGATACGATAAAACCAAGCGTAAACAATGGAACAGCAATCAATAAACGTTTAGCTAAGGTTTTTTGTTCTAAGTTGAAGAATTCTGCAATAACAAGACGTGCCGCACGGAATGCTGTATCACCTGATGTAATAGGAAGAACAACCACACCTAATACTGCAAAAATACCGCCGATAAAACCTAAGAAGTGGATAGAAGAATCATAAACCACTTTAGAAGGAGAACCTGCTTTAATTGCAGCTAATAAGTCTGGTAAAGAATCATAGAAACTTAAACCAACCGCACACCATACTAATGCAATCACACCTTCACCGATCATCGCACCATAGAAAATGAAACGCGCTTCTTTTTCGTTTTCAGTACAACGCGCCATTAACGGGCTTTGTGTTGCGTGGAAACCAGATAATGCACCACAAGAGATTGTTAAGAACAAGAGTGGCCATAATGGTAAATCTGCACGGGTTTCAAAGTTTTGGAAGAATTTCTCAAAAGACATACCGTCCACAGAACGATAGAAAGAAATTGGATCCGCTGAGCTAAGATCTGCACTGACTAAACCATATACCATACCCACAGACATAAAGAGTAATAATGCACCGAAGAACGGGTAGATACGACCAATGATTTTATCAACTGGAAGTAATGTCGCAAGAATATAGTAAATGAAGATGATAGCCGTCCAAACACTGATAACTGTCGCTTTATCCATACCCCAAACGGTAATACCACCTGATTCTGCTACTTGATGGATTTCTTCTGCATTGCTAATGGAGATGCTACCTGATGCGGCACCGAACACATCCATTGTAATCGTACCCATTAATTGAGCTGGACTTGCAACGAATACCACACCCACTAATAATAAAAGTACAACAGCTAATACGTTAATGAATGCTTTAACTGGACGACCTAAGTATTTACCTGCAAGGTTTGGCATAGATGCCCCACCATTACGCACACTTAACATTCCGCAGAAATAATCGTGTACTGCACCGGCAAAGATACAACCAACTACGATCCAAAGCATAGCAACTGGTCCGTATAACGCACCAAGAATCGGCCCAAAGATTGGACCTGTACCAGCAATGTTTAACAATTGAATTAACCAAATCTTGGTTTTAGACATTGGCATATAGTCAACGCCATCATTCATGGCATACGCTGGCGTTTGACGATTTGGATTGATCACAAAAATGCGCTCAATCACTCGACTATAAAAGAAATAACCTGCAAGCAATAACGCCACGCAGAAGAAAAACCACAACATAAAAAATACTCCTCAGGAATAAATGAATACCGAAATCTAGCCATATGCTAGACTTCGTCGGCGGTATTCTAAGTTAAAATTCTCAAAATCAAAAAGTTTAATTTTTACAATGTTTCAAATTTGTGATCTATATCACGTTTATCATTACGCTTTTTTCACTTACAATAAACCCATAAATTCAAATAATTAAAAAAGGATCATCAATGGCTCTTACTCGCTGCCCTGAATGTCGTAAAAAAATCAGCGAATCCGCTCAATTTTGTCCAAATTGTGGTTTTTCTTTTAAAGAAGAAGATCTTGAAATTTACAAACAAAAACTCGAAGAGCGACGCCAACATAATGCCGAAATTAATCGAAAAAGCACTAAACTTCACCTTATTTGGTTCGCTATTTTCACCATCGTTATTTTGCTTGCAAGTTGGCTGACAGGGGAATAAAAAGTGCGGTCAAAAAACGATAAGAATTTTGACCGCACTTTAATCAGAACCCAATCCGTCGTGTCGTTGCTGAAAACTCTGGTTTCACGTCGATGGGGTATTTTTTATTGGCTTAGTCCAATGTTTTTACATATTAGGAAGCATTAAAATGAAATTACTTCGAATGATTTTTCTGGTATTGATTGTCAGTGCATGTAGTAGCCCTAAGCCTGATAACTTTGCCAACGCAAAATACGAGTTTGCACAATTTGTAAGAATGGCAGTACATTTAGATGACCAATTCATTCATGAAGCACACAATTACCGTGCTGAAAATAGACATCTAACTGGCGATAAAGCGCAAAAACAAAAAAGCGTGCTTAAATGGCTTAAGGAAATTAATAGTAAGCAAATTCAAAAAATGAATAGCTTAGAGATTGAAGATCCCGAAGTTAACAGATTGAGAACGCTCTTTATCCAAAACAGACTAGATACTGAAAAAGCTGTTGAGAATGATGGATATGCAAAAAAACCAAGCGAAAAGGCGATGGAAATAAATCAAAAAATAAAACGTGATAAAACGGAATACCACCAATTATTTGATACTTTGAAGAAAAAATATCCAGCTTAAATAAACACAAGCGGTCAAAAAAGAATAAAATTTTACAAACTCCGATGCTAAATTGCCATTTGCTTACGTTAAAGGTGGTGTTTCTTATACCTTCTCTATTGTAGCAAATGCATTAGGTAAAGATTACAAAGCACAAAAACACAATAGAATGAGCTAAAAAAACCTCCACAAATTCCTTGTGGAGGTTTTATTTTGGGTTAACAGAACCCTATCCGCCTTGTCGTTGCAGAAAACGCTGGTTTCACTTCACATTCGCCTTGCAGTGCAATTAACCAATCTTGCACCTTTTGAAAAGGCGAAAATTGATGACGACGAGCCACTGCAGCAAAATCGCCTGGCGTCAGCAAATTAAGCGAGTCAATCTGACTTAAATCCTCTTCCGATAACAACGGCAACCCTAAAATTTCTGCTTGTTGTTTAGCAAAATCTAAGCGTTGTGGCAGCGTTAAATAATCAAACTTCAATTTTAAATCAAAACGCCGTAATGCTGCCGGATCCAGCACATTCATCAAATTCGTTGAAACCACCATTAAACCTTCAAAACGCTCAATTTGTGTCAACATCTCATTGACTTGAGAACGTTCCCAACTACGTTCTGCACCGTCGCGTGAAAACAGGAAGGTATCCACTTCGTCCAGCACTAGCAAACAATTATCACGCTTCGCCGATTCAAATGCCTCCGCAATTTTTTGTTCTGTTCCGCCGACATAAGGATCGAGCAAATCAGAGCCTTTGCAAAGCAACAACAGCATATCTAACTGCTCGGCAAGCCAACCTGCCCAAGCGGTTTTCCCTGTGCCCGGCGGACCATAACAACAAATTCTGCCTTTTTTGGTTCGCATTAATCCTTCGGTGATTTTATGAATATTTTCATTGCAGGAAACCCAGTCAAGCTGATAACTCAGTTTACCTTCCACCAACGGCTCAATTTTCTTTTTACCTTGTGCCTGTAAGGCTTCATTAAAGAGCGTAAGCAAGACCTCAGAAAAAGCTTTTTTGCCGTTATCAACCGCATTTGCTACATTGAACACGCGCATTAAAATCGCCGGTGAAAGTGACCGCACTTTGGCAAAATGCTGCACGTATTCCGCCGTTAATTTACCGCCTGCCAGCTGCGAAATTAACGCCGATTTATTTTTCA
>CAJLFU010000034.1 GCA_905205995.1 uncultured Haemophilus sp.
AGTCACACCAAAATCCAATACAAGTAAATTACCTAAGAAACGAAAATATTGAACAAAGAGTGGATCATTTAAGCCATGTGATTCGCGGTAAAGTTGTTTTGCCGCTTCACTCGCACTTTCGCCCAATGCCACCGTAGCAGGATCACCTGGTGTGAATTGAAGCACCACAAAAACGAGTGCTGTTACACCTAGAATCATGACTGGCAAAGCCATCAATCGGCGTAACAATAACCGAAGTATCATTTCCATCTGACTTCTCCTATTCTAGCCTGAGAAATTCGTTAGCTTCAAAAATGAAGCAAAACAATCAAATTCAAAAACAAAATGAATTACAGTAATCATAATGTTCAGCCTAAGCCCTGTCAATCCAAGTACATAGAGCAAAATTCAAATCTGTGATCGGCTTCACAAAGATTTTTTTGAAATGAAATTGAGAGAAAAAATGATTGAAAAATAGAGAGAAAAATGACCGCACTTTGAGATAAAAAGGAAAGAAAAAAAGGCTGTTGATTGCTCAACAGCCAAAACATTAAATTAAAAAGTGCTTTTATTTACGGCCCACACCGAGGAAAGATAAACCGGTTGTTGCCAATGGTTGATAGCCTTCAAGGCTACTATCATCCCATGCAGAAGGAAGTTTACGATGAACAATCGGATAAAGTGGTACTTCAGCCGCAATAATGTTAATCGCTTCTTCCCATGATTTTTTCGCTTCAGCATGATCTTTTGCTCTCACTGCTGCATTGAGTAATTCAGTCACTTTAGCAAATTCAGGGGTGTTACTCCAGCGGAAACGACGTTTTGGCCACACATCACCACGATACCACCAGCTTAAAAGCAAGTCTAAGTCATTACCGAACACTGATGGGTCACCTGGAGCGATTGCCACTTCATATACACCAGGATCCACGTTATTGCTGTATAACGCACCTGATTGTAAGTGTTGTAAAGTCACTTTCACACCTGGAATCTTGTTCCAAGACTCTAAAATTAATGGTGCAGATTCTTTCACCCAGTCATGGTCGGTTGCGAGCAATTCAAATTTAAGCTCAGTTACACCTGCTTCTTTTAATAATGCTGCTGCTTTTTCCGGATCATAAGGATATTGAGTTGATGCCTTAATATAATCTGGGTGAGTCGTTTGTAAGTATGATGTTGCAGCTTCTGCATTACCATCAAATACAATATCAACAAGTTTGTCAGTATTTAAACCATAGTGTAACGCTTGACGTACTTTTGGATTGTTAAACGGAGCTTTCTCACAGTTAAACATTAAGAATAACAAGCCGAAAGATTGAACGGATTGCACTTGTTGTTTTTTGTTTTTCAAGCGACTAATGTCTAAATAAGGCACGCTTTCCATTGCTTGAGTACGTTTAGACTCTTGTGCAGTTACACGAGCTGCGGCATCAGAAAGTAATAACCAAGACATTTTTTCAACTTGCGCTGGATATTTACCATTGTAAGGTTCATACGCTTCAAAGACGATTTTGTCATCTTTCACCGCTGAAACAAATTTGAATGGACCAGAACCAACTGGGTGTGCATCAAATGCAGATTGTCCTACTTTGTCGATCACGTGTTTCGGTACAATTTTCACGCAAGTTAAACGGTTAGCAAATAAAGCAAATGGATATTTCAATTTAAATTCCACCACTTTATCATCCACAGCTTTCACACTTTCAACGAAATCAATAAACATCACAAATAATGATTTATTGGCTGGATCCATAATACGATTGAAAGAATACACAACGTCTTCAGTGGTGACCGGTGCACCATCATGGAAGGTTGCGCCTTCACGTAAAGTAATGCGCCATGTTGTTTCATCAACTTGTTCTGGCTCTTTTCCTGCTAAAGCAAGATAAGGTTCACGAGTTGCAGGATGCAAATCCACCAAACCTTCAAAAATGTGCAAGTTTGCTGCATAAGGTGAAGCACCACTTGATGTCATTGGGTCAAAACCGGTAGAAAGCGGATAAGCAATCCCCGCTTCAATGGTTTTACCTTTAATTTCTGCAGCAAAGGCTTTTGGTGCAAATGTGCCTAAAGTTCCACTAAATGCAAGACCTGCCCCCACGCCAGCCATAAGTTTCATAAAATGACGACGAGATTCATTAGTTTCAAAGGAAAAATGCTTTGTCATACTAAACTCCTGATGAGTAATAAAATCATATTTTTGGTTTTTAAACCTAGCCAAACATTTCATTCGAAAATGAAGTAAAGCAATCAAATCTTAGAATAAAATGATTTGCATCAATCATAATCATCTTCGCTTCATTCTGTCAAAGGGGAAATATTGAATGTGTGATCTACTTCACAGAGTTTTTTTCGCAACTCAAAATAAAAGCTTTTAACTATGTATAATTTATTATAGATAGATTTCAACTATTGAATCACTAGATAATATGAAATAGCTATCAGAAAAAACGATGCTTATAATGACCGCACTTCCCAAGCAAGGGAACAACATTTTAATCAACAATAAAGAGGAAAATACTATGTCAAAAACATCAATCGGTTTAGATAAAAAAGCATCTGAAAAATTAGCAGTAAAATTAAATGAATTATTAGCAACCTATCAAGTATTCTACACCAACGTGCGCGGTTACCACTGGAACATTAAAGGGGTAAACTTCTTTGAATTACACGCAAAATTTGAAGAAATCTACACTGATTTAGTAATAAAAGTAGATGAAGTGGCAGAACGTATCTTAACTTTAGGTTACACACCACATAACGGTTATTCACAATACTTCCAACACTCACGTATTAAAGAAGAGTTAGGGGTAAGTGATGCGCAATCTTGCTTAAAAGGCACATTAGAAGGATTAAAAGTATTACTTGAACAACAACGCGAAATCCTTGAATTAGCGGGTGAGTCTGATGATGAAGGTACCGCTTCTCAAATGAGCGACTACATCAAAGAGCAAGAAAAACTTGTTTGGATGTTCCAAGCCGCTTGCCAAACTTGCCATGCTTAATTTGGCATTCATATAAAAGAAAACCTGCTGATAGGCAGGTTTTTTTATTTTCTATAGAACACTTTATCTCTTTCTAATATTAATCTACATAAAATCATTTTCGATAGCTCACCTATTCTAAATTCAGTATAATCCTTTACATACGTATCATTTAAAATTAAAAAATCTATATCCATTTTAATCAAGCATCATCTTCATCCATCATGCATACATTCTCATTAACACTTAAAAACACTACATTCCATTTAATATCACATTTTTTAACCTTATTAAATGAAAGAAACTTCCAACAACTTGAACGAGAATTTCAGCTAACAAAAAATGCGTATGATGAAATTCTCGAAGAATTGGAATATGAAGGTATTTTACTAAAAAAGTTATCACTACCTCCTAAAGATATAGCTTTTACAGCCCTAAATGATAACCGTGCCATTTTTGAATTATATGAGATGAATACTCCTGAAAAAATCGGCATTGAATGTTGTTTATACGCCAATAATCATGAAACAGTTTTGACTTTATCTGGAACTTTAGAGCCAAAAGAAAACTGTCTTGTATTTCATTTCAGTGGTATACATGCTTAGAAAAAAGCATCATTTAAAACATGCACACATCTTATTGATTAGTTTCCTGCATTTTTTTAAACATCTCTAAACTTTTTTCTTGTAGCTTATCTAATTCTTTAAGCATTTCTTCCGTATAGCCAGCCTTTTTAATCCAATACTCTGCTTCTTTAGCATCCATATTGCCTTGCCCACTCAATGCCATAGAGGCTAACTCATCAATCGCCTCTTGGTTCTCTAATTCTGCAGCCTTTTTAAGGAAGAATAGTGCTTTATCATCATCTTGCTCAACACTGATACCTTCATCATAGAGATAACTTAACGCAAGAGCTGCATCCGCATGATTAAGCTCAGCTGCACGTTGATAATATTTAATAGACTTAGCTAAATCAGCCTCCCCCCCTTCTGAATAATACACGCCTAATTGATAAAGTGCTTCTGGCTCATCATTATTCGCCGCCCTTTCTAACCAAAATAATGCTTCTTTGTTATTCTCAGAATAAAGATCAAAAAAATTCATTGCGAGTAAATACTGTGCATAGCCAGATTCTTTTTTTGCGGCCTTAACTAATAAAGGCTTCGCTTTTTTCAATTTATCTTCTTGAATATAAAGATCGGCAAGATTCGTCATCCCTAGCGCATTATTTTGTTTTGCTGCCATTTCATAGTATTTCATCGCCTCTTTGATATTCAAAGAAGTGCCGATTCCAAATTCATAAGCATAGCCTAAAGAATTCGCATAATGTATATCGCCAGAATCTACTTTCTTTTTAAGTGCATTGAAACCTTCTTTCATCAATTTTTCATCTTCTTGAATTTCACCTAATTTAATTTTGGCGACTTCATTCCCCAACTCAAGCGATCTTTTCGCTGCTTGGGTGGCTTCCTTTAAATTGTCATTATTTTGTTGATGAATAGATAGGAAAAATAAAGCATCCGCATTCTCTAACTTTCCAGCTTCAAGAAAATACTCTACCGCTTTCGCACGATTCATGGGGCGCGTAATGCCGTAGAAATAATCATAACCTTCTTCATAAAGTTTTTTTGCTTTTTCAACACGCTGAGCTTGAGTCATAGGTATCTGTTCAATCATCGCGAAGTCTGTTAGAGCCTCATTTGATTTCACAGGGATAAGATGAGTTTGTAGATTTAATACGGTTGCTGCAATTAATGCGACAATATTTGTCATTTGGATTCCTTTAGTTAGAGGATTGTTCTGTTTCCATTTAAGAATAACAAGCGGTTAAATTTCTTCCTTGTTTTGCAAAAACACGATGAAATTCAACCGCCCTTTCGTTATTTTTTCTGATTTAATTTTGCTTCTAATGCTTTAATTTTTGCTTTAATTTTTTTGTTATCCCGTTTGGTTTCTTTCTTTTCAATTTCGTACCCTTGTTTATAAGCTTCTAATGCTGCATTATCATCTTTGGCAAATTCTTCATAACGCTCTGCCAATTGATAATATACATTATATGAAGCTTTTTCTTTCTCGCTTAAACTTTCATCCAATGCAATTATATTACTAAATAACGCTTCTGCCATTTCATAATTTCGTTCAACACCTCGGCCTTCTAAATAACGAATAGAAAGCTCATTCATGGCTTCTAAATTTTGTAATCGAAACGCCTCTTCTAATAACTCAAGCGCTTTCTTATCATCCTTTTCTACACCCTCGCCGTCTTCATATAAATAACTTAATTCAAGCATAGCCTGAGAATCATTTAATTCAGCACCTTTTTGATAATAATAAATCGCTTTTTTTATATCTTGATTATGATAATAACTCGCTAAATACATGATGGCTTGGAGGTTATTATTTTCAGCCGCTTTATTGAGCCAATAAAGTGATTCTTCTGAGCCTGCTTCATAAATGCTATAACCTAAATTGTATTGTGCCATATCATTATTTTTTTCAGCCGATTTCAGCATTAGCGGTTTAGCCTTTTCAATTTTATCCTGTTCAAGGTAAATTTCACTTAAATGTCCTAATGACATCGCATTACCTTGCTCAGCCGAAGGGGTAAAAACTTTAATTGCCTGTTTAATATTCTCTTCAGTGCCGATACCGAAACGGTAAGCATAGCCAAGTACATTAGAATAATGTAAATCGCCTTGTTCAACCTTCTCTTTTAATGCCTTAAAGCCTGCCTTATATAATTCTTCAGAATCCCCCAAATATTCCTGTTCGGAAATTTCTCCCAATATATATTGTCCTGCCATGTTTCCTAGTTCAATAGCAGAGTCAGCATATGCTCTAGCTTGTTCAAGGTCGCCACTCTCTACCGCATTCATCGCTAAGAAAAAGAGCGCATCAGCGTGACCTAAATCGGCAGCTTCTTTTAAAAATTTATTCGCTAAAGTACGATCAACGGTTTTTGTGATCCCATATTCATAATCAAAGCCTTTCTCATAAAGCGCTTTTGCTTTTTCAAGACGTTGTTCCTGTGTCATTGAGGTTATATCACCTGTCTGTTTTTGTGATAACTCAGGAAGTGAGTTTAATGCGTTTGCAGCAAAAATAGTTGCAATGATAGTGACAATAAGATTAAGCATTTGTATTCCTTTTATTTTAAGAGCGGTTAAATTTCTACTCTTTTATAAAAACATCGTGAAATCTAACCGCTCTTTATTGGAAATTAATCTTGTGATAATTTTTGAATGCCTTTAACAGGTAACATTAAGGTATCGCCCACGAAACTTAACGGAACGTCAATGATGATAAATGGATACAAAAGAATTGTACCAAAGGCCTCACCAACATCTCCTGCTGGAACTGTTTTAGAAAAAGTAAGACGAGAAACATCCTCTTGAACACCACTATAAGCCTCTGGTTGATCTAAAGTCATTAAGGTGCCACACCCAGTTAAAGGTAACATCATAGCCAAAAGAAACGCTTTATTTAAATTTTTCATACATTAAACTCTCAAAAAGATAATCAAATTTTTCAAAATAATATATTTGTTAAATATAATAGGGAGTGAATAATATAGTTATTCACTCAACTATTCAAGAAAAATACTCGCAAAATTTAGAGATCAAAGGAATAGATGGGTTAATGATTCAATTACAAAAAATAAGGGCGTATTACACACGCCCTTAATTTAAACTTATTAAAGTTATAATCAAAATACTTCTTTTCTATACAACTGGCTTTTGTCGATAGAACAATAATCCAGGTAAGGCTAAGCCTAAAACAAGGGCCCCTAAAATAAAGCTGGTATTGATAAAAGAGCTGATCATTTGCTCAAATAATGTATCGGAAAATCCATAATGATGAATTTGTACGATAGCAATCATGGCTTTATAAGCATGAACCCCCGGAATCATTGGAATAATTGCCGCAACGGTAAAGACTTTTGGATGAGCTAAATAACGGTGAGACAAATGCACACCAATAAAACCAATCACACAAGTGGCGAAAAAAGTGGCAAAAACAATTGGGACACCAAAGTGTAGTAATAAGGTTAGAGTGACATGTCCAAGTGCACCTAAAATCGCACAATACTTTAAGGCTTTAGGCGGCACATTAAATACTAAAGCAAATCCTACTGCGGGGATAGCTGCAAAAAGCATATCGTCGAGTAAATTCAGTAAAAACATCTTACTACCCCACCCAAGAAACAATATTTAAAAGATTTAACGCAAAGACAATACCTAAACAAGCACCAAAAGTGAGAACCGTAGCGATGGTCCATCGTCCTATTCCCATATTGACATACCCTTTTAAAATATCCGCAAGTGAATTAATTAATGGGAATCCTGGAACGAGTAATAAAACGCTAGAAGCTAATGCGATATGAGGATCATTGCCTAAACTATATTTCAGACTCATACCGGAAATCAGTGAGGCAACAAATGCAGTAATGGCAAAAACGATGAGTGGATTGTAATGACGTTTAGAAATTTCTTGTCGAACAAACATGGCAATGGCAGAAGCAATAAAGGTGATTGCACAAATTGTGATATCTCCGCCAGAAAGGTGAGCAAAAGAGGCACAAGATAAACCAATCATAAACACCACCAAATAACGGTTATATTTTAGTGGTTTTAATTTGTCCAGTTTCTTTTGAGCCATGGACAAATCATACAAGTGATGCTCTACAGCAACCACAATGTGCTGAACATCCGTAACGATTTGCATATTGATGCCTTTATCGACATTCTTCCGCACGGTGGTAATACAATGCTGCTTAGAAAGTGTGGTTAATAAGACGGCATTTGCCGTTAAAGCACACTCCACGCTTTCAATGCCTAAAGCTACACCTAATCGCTGTGCCATTTGTACGACGACAGCACTTTCTGCTCCATGCTGTAACAATAACAAAGCGGTTTCCACACAAATACGGGTAACCGCTCGTTGGTATTCCTGATCCATATCTCTGTGCTCTTATTAAAGTAAACGTTAGAGATTATAGATCGATAAATAAAAAATACAGAAAAAATGACCGCACCTATGATCCAAGTCAAAACTTCAGTATTTCTAAGCCCTATTAATCAGCTGTGGTTAAATGGCTTTATCAAAATACAATGGCACATGACTTAATTTTGCCATATTTGTGATATAGGCTAAAACCGCTGGTGGGAATTCGATTCCTTTCACACAAGTCAGATTTCGTAATACAGGGAAAATGATAATATCTTCAAGAGAAAGTTGGCCGTTTAAGGCATTTTCAGATTGAATTAATACCGCTAATTTCTCTAAATCGCCTTTTAAGCGAGTGAGATAGATTTCAGTCTTCGCAATATTTTCAGCAAAATCACCAATAAATTCCGTTTTCTTTTTAGTGAAATAATCGACCGCACTTTGGGTTTCAAATTCTGCTAAACCAATTTGCGTAAAGCGTGCAGTCGTAAGATGACCATAATAACTGCCGACTTCTTTTAACCATGCTTCAATTTCAGGACGAACGTGTTCAGATAAGATTTTTTCACCAAAATGTTCATCTACATAATGCACGATATCCAAACTTTCCGGCATCGCAGTACCATCTTCTTTGATAAGAATGGGGACAACCTTTTTGCCCACTAAACCAATTGGCGTTGCTTCATCATCATTTGCCAGCACTACAAGTTCTACCGGCAGATTTTTTAAACCAAAAATCATGCGGGCTCGCACACAAAACGGGCAATGATCGTAAACATATAATTTCATTTTTTACTCCTCTTTTTCCTGTAATAACTTTCCTAAACCACTTTGTCTTTTTACCGTATTTCTGACCGCACTTTGCCAGATTTTTTCATTGGCAAATACGGAAAGTTGATTTTTCGCACGGGTAACACCGGTAAATACCAGCTCTCGTGAAAGCACTGGATTAGGTTCTGTTGGTAACACCATGACGGTATGTTCAAACTCCGAACCTTGGGATTTATGAATCGTCATCATAAATGCAGGCTCGTGAGCGGGAATACGACTGGTAGAAACTTCTCGATTGCCGAACCACACTTTGCCTTTAGCCAAACACAAACCAATATCACCATTATACAGTTTCACGTTATGATCATTTTCGGTAATCATAATTGGCTTACCGATGTACCAATCATCCTCTTGGCGGAACCAAAGTAGTTTTTCTGCACGTAATGCTAAAGCAATTTCTCGATTTAACTCTTCTACACCTAATGGCGAATCACGAAGTGCGGTCAAAAATCTCACCGAATTAAAACTGTCTAAAATCGCTTCTGCATAAGTTTTTTCGTTGCCCTTTTCATTTATAAATTTTGCATTGAGATCTTTTTTCTGAGCAAAATAAGTTTGAAGTTGCGTTAAATAAACACGGTAATTTTCAACCGCACTTTTCACCACTTGGTGAACCGATTCTTTAACGTCTTGTTCTTCATCAAAATGATGAAAATGCAACTCTTGTGGATATTCCGCAAAGGTTGCCACACTCCCCTCGCCTTTTCCTTGTTGAATTTGCTCAGCAAGTTGTTTAATGCCCGAATCATCTCGGAAACGACGACTAAAGGTTAAATGGCAAATGGCATCACGCAACGGACTATGTTCGCCTTCAGTTGGTACAGTATAGCCTGTTGTTGCATGGATATAGTCGGCTTGAGCAGGGCTATAATCTTGCGTTAAAAATTGTGCAATTTCCCCTAATACCGCGCCAGCTTCCACAGAAGCCAATTGAGCTTGGTCACCCAATAAAATCAAACGTGTTTCGGGTTTCAAGGCTTGTACAAGTTTCGCCATCATCGGCAAATCAATCATCGAGGTTTCATCCACCACTAACACATCAATTTGCAGTGGATTATGTGCATGATATTTCACGCTATCGGTAAAAGGTCGAACGCCTAGTAAACGATGCAAGGTTTCTGCGGTTTTAGGAATAGATGCACGTAACTCATCTGAAATCGGCATTTGTGCCAAAGCATTTTCGATAGATTCCGTTAAACGAGCTGCGGCTTTTCCTGTTGGGGCGACCAATTTAATATGAAGCTTGCCGCCAAATAATTCCTGTAATACACATAATAAGCGAGCGACTGTCGTGGTTTTCCCTGTTCCCGGCCCACCTGTAATCACAGAAAATGGGATTTTCACTGCTGTTGCGACTGCCACTTTTTGCCAATCAATTTGTGCTTGTTGTTGAGGAAAATAACGATCTAATAATGCCCGAATTTGTTGCGGTTCTACCGATAAAGTGCGGTCATTTTTCAAGGCATTTTTAATATATTGCGCCACGCGGAATTCATCTTGCCAAGCACGATAGAAATAAATCGCCCCAAATTGAAATGCGAGAGGCGCAATCTGATTTTCAGGATCTCGTGTAAAAGCAATATGCCCCGCTAAGGCTGATTGCCATTTTGATACAGGAAGCGAACCAATCTTTTCATTGATAAGCGACAAAAAATCCGTTTCAGTATGACGATAAGCCAAGCCGAATAAATTACGTTCTAAGAAAAGATCTAACACACAACAAGTATTGCCTTGCGTATAGCTCCAGTTGCAAAGTGCGGCTAATAAAATCGCTAAATTTTGGACGGGCTCGGCATAGCCTTTATCTTTTTGTTTATCAGCAATTAATTGAGCAAAATAATAATCGCCTTGAGTAATCATACCTTGTTCTTGCAAGGATTTTAATAGGCTTAACATTAAAATAGCTCCTCTAATTGTTGGATTAATTGCCAATCTGGTTTATCAAAAAAGATACCTGATTGTGGCGAACCATTCATTCCTCGTAAAAATGCATAGACCACACCACCGAAATCTCGGTTGTAATCGTAGTCAGGCAAACGTGTTTTTAAATAACGGTGTAATGCCACCACATACAACAAGTATTGCCAATCATAGTGATGCTCTAACATGGCTTTTTTCAATGCAGCTTGATCGTAATCCTTTAATGTCTCACCCAAGAAATTCGATTTGTAATCAAGCAAATAATATTTATCTTGATGACAGAAAACTAAGTCCATTGTGCCTCGCACCATGCCTTGAATATCATCAAACTGTAACGGTTCTGATGGCAAATGATGTAAGGTTGCTAACGCTCGGTTAAAACCAGCGACATCAAAATGGCTTGTGATATTGAGATAAAACGCCAACTCTTTTAAGCATTGTTTTTCGTTAATTTGAGCAAGGGTAAGATCATTATTTGGCAAAATTGGTGTGCTGAGTATTTGTTCAAACCACTGTTGAACTGCTGCAAACTGCTCTTCGGCAAGATTCAAATCCTGACATAATTTTTCAATGTTTTCTTTCTCAGCCAGTTGAGCAAAAGGCACCTTTTCAAAATAACGATGTAACAAAGTACCGATTTGTGTTCCTCGAGGGAAATCTAAAAGCATTTCATCGTTATCATGAGCAAGTGCGGTCAGATTTTCAGGGATATTTTCTATTGAAATCAATGCATCATAATCTTTCGCATCATCAAAAATGAGCGATTTTTTCACCGCACTTTCATTCAAATAAGCGTTGCGTTGATGTATTTGTTCTATGCCACTAAAGCTCGTTACTCGCCAATCTTGTTCAATTTCACCTTGGAAAATTTCTGCACTTAAATTTTCTTGAGAAACATTTAAGGTAAGTGGTTCACTGGCTTGTAACACATCGGTTAATTCAATCGCTACATCATTTGGCAAAAGCTGCTTAAATTTTTCCAATAACGGTTGGGTATCCCAATTATTTGGCAAATCGAGTTTTCGACCAATTTCACCCTGTGTTAAAACATACAATAAAGCATTCCATTTTTTATCAAAGGCTTTCGGTAACACAAAGGCCATTTGGTATTTTGCTCGGGTTAATGCCACATAAAGCAAACGCAATTCTTCCGCAAAAACTTCTTCTGTTAAATCATCCAAGTGTTGATCTTGCATGTCCCACAAAGTTTTGTTTTGTTTCTTATCGTAATATAAATTAAATAGTTTCTTTTTAGTTGGGTCTTTTGCTGCATTTCCTAAAAATGGCAACCAAACCAAATCATATTCCAACCCTTTGGATTTATGGATAGTCACAATCTTCACTAACTGACGTTCGCTTTCTAAACGAATTTGTGCTTCTTGACGACCATCATCTTGAATTTGCTTTTCAAACCAGCGCAATAATGCCGCTTCACTTTCATTTAATGCGGCTGCTTGCTGTAAAATTTCGGCTAAATGTAATAAATCTGTCAGTTTTCGCTCGCCATCAGGCCGAGATAAGAGTTTTTCTGTGATATTTTCTGCTAAAAGTAAATGATGCAACATCGGCAAGACGCCTTGGCGTTGCCAAATTTGTTGATACTCTGCAAATTTTTCAGCCCAACGTTGCCACTGAATTTCATCATGATGAATTTGGTGAATTTCAGCTGCATTTAAGCCGAAAAGTGCGGTCGCAATGGCATTCAAAATTGGGCGTTCCGTCACACTCAAACAAGCTTGCAAAATCAAGGCCAATTCTTTTGCTGTGTTACTCTCAAAGACATTTCCTCTATCCGAAAGGTAAACCGAAGCAATACCGAGTGCTTGCAATTCTTTCTTCACTAGATCCGCTTCGGTATAACCACGCACCAAAACAGCAATATTTTCTGCTCGCAATGTTTGATTTTCCGCTTTGCTTTCATTCGGAAAAACAACCGGATTTTGAGCCGCACTTTTTAACCATTGCTGAATCGATGTTGCACAAGCTTTCGCATAATCTTGCTGGGTGGATTTGTCTTTATCGTTAATGTAAAAACGGAAGGCTGGCTCAGGCTGATTATTTAACTGAAAAACAAGATTTTTCTTGGCGGCGCCGACGTTTAAAAATTCGATGTTTTCATAAATAAAAGGCGCATTTTTAAAATCAAATAATCGATTTACTCCTTCCACTAAAGGCTGGGATGAACGGTAGTTTGTACCTAAGTTGAAACGTTCATTCGCTTCTTTTGCTGCTTTTAAATAAGTGAAAATATCGGCGCCACGGAAACGATAAATCGCCTGTTTTGGGTCCCCGATCATCATAAAGCCAACATTACCGGACGCGGTTTCATTGTGATAAATTTTCGAGAAAATCTGATACTGCAACGCATCCGTATCTTGGAACTCGTCAATCATGGCAAAAGGATATTGAAAACGAATTAACTCCGCTAACTGTTCTCCACCCTCACCATATAATGCTTCTTTCAATAAGCGTAATAAATCATCAAAGGATTTTTCAGGATGATTCGCTTTGTATTCAAGGAGTTTCTTTTGGATACCTTGACGATAGTGATAGAGAATGATTTTTTTAAATAAATCACTTGGTTGAATTTCTTCAATTAAAGCTTCAATCTCTTCAAAGGCTGGATGCTTTATTCTCACCCCTTTTTTCTTAAAATCTGCTTTGACGGCGTTATCTAAAGCCGATTGTGTAAATTTTTTTACTAATGTTTCATTTAAGGTGATATCTGCTCTATTTTTTGCCCATGAGGTGACTTCATCGACAAAAGATAAAATCGTTTTACTTGAATATGTTCTACCATTTAAACAAGATTCATCTTTTTTTACGACTTCTTCATCAAAAAGGTTTCGGATTTCAACCGCACTTTCTAACCAAGTATCTTTAATCTTTTCAATAATTTCCGCATTTTTAGTGATATCTTTTTGCAAAAATTCTTTTAATGGCAGTTCTAACAGTTCTGGTTTATCCAGTTGTATAGAAAAATCATTCCCAATATTTGAACCTAAGTCATTCAATACATCTTCTGGCGACTTCAATTCTTTTGAGATAAATGCCGCCAAATGGAAAGGCAAATCATAAAAATGCTCCCGCCAAAATTCATTCGCAAATTGTTTGAGTAAATCGGACTGATCTTTGAGAAGTTTTAAATTGAAATGCACGCCTGAATTGAAAGCATGTTGCATCAGCATTCGGCGACAAAAACCGTGAATGGTATAAATGGAGGCTAAATCTAAATTTTGCTCAGCCAGTTTTAAGCGGCGAAGTGCGGTCGGAATATCCTCTAAATAAGGCAATAATTCCGCTAAAAATTGATGTTCTCCAGTAAAAATCGCTTTATCTTTTGTCTCATAATATTCAGAAAAAACCGAAATTGCCGCCGTTAAACGTTCCCGAATTTTACGTTTTAAATCTTCCGTCGCCATTTCAGTGAAGGTTACCACCAAAATCTCTTCCACATTCAACGGACGAGAACAACAATTCTTACCAGCCTGTAAAAGTAAACGAAGATAGATAGAACCGATAGTATAGGTTTTCCCTGTACCTGCTGAGGCTTCAATTAAATTGACTTGATTTAAGGGTAACAAAATGGCATTAAGTGCGGTTGATTTTTGGCTCATTTTTTATTTTTCTGTAAACATTAGAGTGCCCCTATTGTAGGGATTTGACTGAGGAATTTCCATAAAAAATGCGGTGAAATTTCACCGCACTTTAATCTTCATCTTATTATTTTAGAACGTTAAAACTTTATCCGCCCATAATGTCCATTCTGAGACATCATCTAAGGTACCAAGGGTCACGCCGTCAATTAATTTAGCATCTAATAAACCACGTGCTTTTACGCAGCTGGTGCATAATTTAATTTCAGCACCTTGTGCCGCTAAAATATCGATAAGTTGTTGGATATTGAAACCTTCATTTGGGTTTTGCCCAGCAATACCGCATAGAATCGCATCAGAAAAGCAGAATAATTTAATATTCACATCCTTGCTGTGCTCTTCTTTCATATTAATGGCGAAACGAACAGCGTTGAAGGTTTTTTCTCCGCTATATGTGGAATCATTGACGATAAAAAGAATATTTTGCATGACGCACTCCTTGTTGTAATGCTATAAAAAGGCGTAATAAATTACGTCTTTATAAAATCAGCCAACCCAAACGAACTTGGCTACAAATAATAAAGACACCACCCACACAGGGGCATTGACCTCACGTATTCTACCTGTACAGGCCTTCATGACGCAATAACTAATAAAGCCAAATGCGATGCCCTCAGTAATTGAATAAGTAAATGGCATCATCGCTGCAGTGATAAAAGCAGGGGTGGCTTCGGTTAAATCATCCCAGTGTACACGGATAAGACTGGATGCCATTAAAATCCCTACATAGACTAATGCCCCAGCGGTTGCATAAGCTGGTACCACACTAGCCAGTGGTGAAAAGAAAATGGTAAGTAAGAATAAAACACCGACTGTCACCGCCGTTAAACCTGTTCTACCACCGACAGAAACCCCTGCGCCACTTTCAATATAAGTACTGATAGCTGAGGTGCCGATATAAGAACCTACTACCGCACTCACACTATCTACATAGAGGGCTTGTTTCATTTTCGGGAAACGACCTTTTTCATCGCTGAAACCTGCTTTATCGGTCACGCCTAATAAGGTGCCTGATGAGTCAAATAAGTTGACTAAAAGGAAAGAGAAAATGATGCCAAGCAAAGCCGTATCTAAAGCACCAGCAATATCCACTTTCCCTACAACTGCACCTAAACTTGGTGGCATAGAAACAATACCGTGGAACGTGACTTGATCATCAATTAAAAGCGCTAATCCAGTGACTACCGCGATAGAAATTAAGACACCAGAGAAAATATTACGTGCAGCTAAAACGACGATAATAAAGAAACCTAATACGCCAAGCAGAATTTTAGGATCATGTAAATTGCCTAATGCCACTAAGGTTGCAGGATTCGCTACAACCAATCCCATATTTTTAAAGCCAATTAACGCAATAAAAAAGCCGATGCCCGCACCAATTCCCACGCGCAATGAAAGCGGAATCGAAGCCATTAACCAATAACGGATTTGGAATAAGGTGAGAACAAATAAACCAATCGAGCCCCAGAAAATGGTGCCCATACCCACTTCCCAAGAATAACCAAGCTTGCCAACGACTACATAAGCAAAGAACGCATTGAGCCCCATGGCGGGCGCAAGAGCGATAGGTAAATTACTGAATAATCCCATCGCAATGGTGCCCAGTGCAGCAATTAAACAAGTGGTCACGAAAACAACTTGCTTATCCATTCCTGCATCACCTAATACGGATGGGTTCACAAACACGATGTACACCATGGTAAAGAAAGTTGTGATACCAGCAATAATTTCGGTTTTGGTCGTACTGCCCTTTTCTTTAATCGAAAAAAGGCGTTCAAGTAAAGATTGTTGCATTGTTTGCCCCTTAACTTAAATTAATAACCTTGGTGATAAATCGACTCAAGTAATTTCACACCTAACAAGGCAATATTGAAACGTTGCTCATCAGCTACCGTCCAAAATTCGATACCATTTTCAACCGCACTTTGTTGGCTGATATGCAATTTTACGCTTTCTTCACCATTTTCGTTTTCACCGTTAATCACAGGCGTAATAAGGCTATCGTGTAATTCAATCAATTCGCTTTGTTGTGATTGGTAATCAAATTCATAATCTGAAAGTGCGGTCACTTTTTGTGCCATTCCGTAGAAGACAGGCACTTGAATTTGATGAAAAATCACATTGTCTAACTGCGGGAAGATTTTTTGCAATTGCAGATTTAAATTAGCCGCTTGTTGTGGAAACACATCAAAGGCAAAACGGGTTTCACCTTCTTCTAATGGCATACCATTCAGTAAACGAGCAGTTTGTCCAGCAAGTTTATTCACGGTTTCACCATCTGTATAAGAAGCCGGTAAAAGTGACGTTGCAAAAACTTGAGTTAAATTTATTTGTTGAATGATTGGTAATAGAGATAAAGCTAATTGACTCACTTGCGGATCGGCTAAACTCACAATGTTACGTTGTCTTAACTCAGTCAAATTTTCTTCATTGATTGTTGGGACAACAACAGGGACATCAGATAATGCAGCGCAAATCCCTTTTAAATCAATCACTACACAGCCACTTTCTGCGGCTTGAGCTAATAAGGGGGCTTGGTCAATTTGGCCAGCGAAGAAAAGATAATTAACGCTATCCCACTCAATCTCATCAGTGGCTAATTGAGCAACGGCTTTATTGCGAAAACGCACCGCTTGCTCTTCTTCAAAAGGATAAATTTCTACAATTGAAACCTTGCCTACATCTAGCTCACTTTGTTCAAGGGCTTCGGCAATTTTTTCACATAGGTCAAATTCTGCTGCAATAGCAATATTTAGGCTTGCGTCCATTTTTCTCTCCGCTGTAAAATGTTCTAAACCGATTCATTCTACAGAAAAAAGACGCATAAATACATAAGGAAATCAGATGACACCGGCAATTGATTTACTAAAGAAAAATAAAATTCCTTTTACTCTCCATACCTATGATCATGACCCTAACAATACACATTTTGGCGATGAAGCCGCTGAAAAACTTGGGCTTGATCCGCACCAATCCTTTAAAACACTTTTAGTCGCTGAAAATGGTGAGCAGAAAAAATTAGCGTGTTTTGTGCTTTCCACGGCAAATATGTTGAGTTTAAAGAAGGCGGCAAAATCAATTGGTGTGAAAAAGGTTGAAATGGCCGATAAAGATGCGGCACAAAAAAGCACTGGATATTTAGTCGGTGGCATTAGTCCATTAGGTCAAAAGAAACGTGTAAAAACAGTAATAAATTCGACCGCACTTGAGTTTGATACGATTTTTGTTTCTGGTGGAAAACGTGGATTAAGCGTCGAATTGGCCCCACAAGACTTGGCTAAATTACTGAATGCCGAATTTGTCGATATTATTGACGAAGAATAGAAAAAGAAAAGCCCGAGTAAATCGGGCTATCTTTTTTTATGATGTTGTGTTTATTTAAATTAGAAACTTGATGTATCTTGGAATAAGCCAACTTTTAAATCGGTTGCAGTGTAGATAACACGACCATCTACTTCCACCTCACCGTCAGCCATTCCCATCACTAACTTGCGGTTAATTACGCGTTTCATATTGATGCGATAAACCACTTTTTTCGCGGTTGGTAAGA
>CAJLFU010000035.1 GCA_905205995.1 uncultured Haemophilus sp.
CTTAAAAGAAAAACTGCGGTCAATTTGACCGCAGTTTTTGTATCAAAGTGAGATTATTGTTTACGCCACGTCGTGCCGTTGGCACCATCTTCTAACACGATACCCATTGCCGTAAGTTCATTACGTGCCGCATCCGCAGCAGCCCAATCTTTAGCTGCACGAGCTTCGTTGCGTTGTTTGATGAGCGCTTCAATTTTTGCAACTTCATCATCGTCAGAGCCTGCTTGTAAGAATTTTTCTGGATCTTGTTGAAGTAAACCTAAGATACCCGCTAATTCACGTAAACGCGCAGCAAGACCATTGGCTTTTTCTGCATCTTCAGTTTTCAATTTATTGATTTCACGCGCCATTTCAAATAAGACAGAAAGGGCGTTTGGCGTATTGAAATCATCGTCCATTGCTTCGCGGAAGGCTTCCACAAAATTTTCACCGCCAAAAGCGACCGCACTTTGATCGGTGCCACGTAAAGCGGTATACAAACGTTCTAATGCACCTTGTGCTAAATTCAGGTTTTCTTCACTATAATTGAGTTGGCTACGATAGTGTGCCGTTAGTAAGAAATAACGCACCGCTTCTGCATTGTAGTGGTTTAATACATCACGAATAGTGAAGAAGTTACCGAGGGATTTCGACATTTTTTCTTTATCTACCATGATCATGCCAGAATGGATCCAATAATTCACATATTGGCCACCATGAGCACAGCAAGATTGCGCAATTTCATTTTCGTGATGCGGGAACATTAAATCAGAGCCACCGCCGTGAATATCAAAATGTTCACCAAGTTGTTTGCAGTTCATCGCTGAACATTCAATGTGCCAACCTGGACGACCAGCACCCCATGGGGATGGCCAGCTTGGTTCGTTTTCTTTCGACATTTTCCAAAGCACGAAATCCATTGGATTTTTCTTGATTTCATTGATTTCAATACGTGCACCGGCTTGTAATTGGTCGAGATCTTGGCGCGATAATTTGCCGTATTCTTTAAAGCTTTCCACATCAAACATCACGTCGCCATTGTCTGCAACATAAGCATGACCGCGTGAAATCAGTTTTTCCACAATCTCAATAATTTCAGGAATATGATGTGTCGCACGAGGTTCGAAATCTGGACGTAATACGTTTAATGCATCAAAATCTTTATACATTTCTTGTACCATACGATCCACAAGTTGATCGCAGGTTTCTTTGTTTTCTAATGCACGTTTGATGATTTTATCGTCTACATCCGTGATATTACGCACATAAGTCAAATAGTAACCTAAAGCGCGTAAATACCGAGCAATTACATCAAAACACACAAAAGTACGGCCGTGGCCAATGTGGCATAAATCGTAAACGGTCACGCCGCACACATACATACCCACTTTTCCTTCATGGATAGGTTTGAACACTTCTTTTTCACGAGTGAGGGTATTAAAAATCTTTAACATATTTTTTCTCTTAAAACAGGTTGTAAAACGACCGCACTTTTTCTGCTTATGGTGGCACTTTCTCACCATTTGTGGAATAATGAACGCCTTAATTTTCAAGAGGAAAACAACATGGTTACATTACACACAAATTTTGGCGATATTAAAATTAAACTTGATTTTGATAAAGCGCCAATCACCGCAGAAAACTTTTTAAATTATTGTAAAAAGGGTTTCTATAATAACACAATTTTCCATCGTGTTATTGATGGATTTATGATCCAAGGCGGTGGTATGGAAAGCGGAATGCGTGAAAAAGCAACAAACGCACCAATCCAAAATGAAGCTAACAATCGTTTAAGCAATAAACGTGGCACAATCGCCATGGCGCGTACCTCTGATCCACATTCTGCAACAGCACAATTCTTCATTAACGTAGCTGATAATGACTTCTTAAACTATCGCTCAAAAGAGATGTTTGGCCGTGAAGTGGTACAAGAATGGGGCTATGCCGTATTCGGCGAAGTGGTTGAAGGCATGGATGTGGTTGATAAAATCAAGAAAGTAAAAACCGGTAATAAAGGCTTCCACCAAGACGTTCCAACAGAAGATGTGGTGATCACATCAGTTTCTGTTGAATAATTAATTCGGTGTGTGGATGCGCAATCTACACACCTTTTTTTCTTAAGTGAAATAACGCGATGCCTTTCTTCGATACTCATACCCACCTTGATTATCTTCATCATGACACTGGTGAGCCATTAGCTCAGCTTGTGGAGAACGCTAAGCAAGCTGATGTGCAAAAAATCTTGATTGTGGCAGTAAAAGAGTCAGATTTTAAAACGATCCAAAATATGACCGCACTTTTCCCTGAGCATCTTTACTGTGGGCTTGGGTTGCATCCTCTTTATATCAAAGAGCATCAAGAACATGATTTAGAAACATTGGATACGGCGTTATCTGTACGAGATCAAAATTGTACAGCCGTAGCAGAAATAGGTTTAGAGTGTGCGATTCCTGATTTATTGACGGATGAATTATGGCAAAAGCAACAGCACTTTTTAGAAAGTCAGCTTTATTTAGCGAAGAAATACAATCTGTCGGTCAATTTACATAGCCGAAAATCCCATGAGCAATTATTCCGTTTTTTAAAACAAGCCAATTTGCCAAAATGTGGTGTCGTACATGGTTTTGCGGGGAGTTTCGACCAAGCAAAACGATTTGTGGATTTAGGCTATAAAATTGGCGTAGGCGGCACGATTACTTATGAACGCGCGAACAAAACGCGCCAAGCGATTGCGAAGTTACCATTAGAGGCGTTGGTGTTAGAAACGGATACACCAGATATGCCAGTGTTTGGCTTTCAAGGGCAACCTAATCGACCAGAACGGATAGTTCACACCTTTGAAGCGTTATGCTGTTTAAGAAGTGAAAATGCTGAAGTAATTAAAGAAATGACTTGGCAGAATAGCTTAAGCTTATTTGGTTAAACCTTAAAACGATAAATCACTTGATTGGCTGAACCTCGCCAAACCAAGCTTGGGTCAGCCTGTTCTTGTATAAATTTTCCATCAATGAGCACGTCAATATAAGGCAACATTTGACGTTGATAATCATCAAGTTCATCCAGTTTATATCCTGTCCACACCCAAATGTCCTTATCGGGACATTCTTTTTTTACACGCTGTACAAAAGGAAGTAAGGCTTCAACATTACTAGGATGCATCGGATCTCCACCAGAAAGCGTGAGCCCTTGACGTTTAATACGCGTATCTTTTAAATCATTGATGATCTGTTGTTCCATCGCTTCATCAAATAATACGCCATTATCAAAAGACCAGCTCTTTTGGTTGTAGCAACCACGGCAACCATGCGTACAACCGCTAACGAAAAGGGTACAACGGGTGCCTTCGCCATTTACAACATCGGTAGGGTAGTATTGGAGATAGTTCATAGTTTTACCTTAAAAGTGCGGTTGATTTTCTCGTCAAATTCACCGAATTGATAAATTAACCTTTGCAATACAGGGCCAATTCTTGCATAATAGCCCACCTAATCGCATTGCGATATCAATGGAAATCTTCTCGGTCTCTCGCAACGGTGTCCGGTTTACTCGGTCAGGTTCGGAAGAAAGCAGCCAAAGTCGGAATTTCTGTGTGCCGAGAATAAGCTGGGAAGATTTCCACCCAACTTATCCTCCCTTGTTTTACACACGCTCCACGAGTTGTTTGAAGAACCCTTTTTCTAATTGCAATAATTCTGCGTAAGTGCCTTTTTCAATTAGCTTCGCTTCATCAATCACACAAAGCTCATCAAATTGCTCAATCGCCGTTAAGCGGTGAGTCACCATAATTAAGGTTTTATTTTCAGCATGGGCAAGAATCAAACGCAGAATTTTGCGTTCAGTTTCACGATCTAAACCTTCAGTTGGCTCATCTAATAATAAAATTGGTGCATCATTAAGCAAAATACGTGCTAAGCCCAAACGACGTTGTTCTCCACCAGAAAGTGGACGGCCGCCATCACCTAACCAAATATCTAAGCCTTGTTCTTGTTCCAACAATTTGCGTAAACCAACCTGATTTAACACCTCAATCATTTTTTCATCTGAAATATTGACCGCACTTGCGAATTGCAGATTTTGACGAAGCGTATCGCTAAATACATGAACACGTTGCGTTAAAAAGCAGAATTGGCTGCGTAATGTGTCTTCTGCATAATCAGCAATCGGCTTACCAGCAAGGCGTAATTCTCCCTGATTGGCATCATAATTACGCACTAAAAGCTGTAATAACGTGGATTTTCCGCTGCCTGTTTTACCTAAAATTGCGACTTTTTTGCCTTTTTGAATGGTTAAATTCAAATTCTCTAAAGCACGATTTTTGCGTTCAGGATAAGTGAAAGAAAGATCTTTGGCTTCAATTAATGTTGTGGCGTTTTGATCGAACTCCGCTTTGCCATTAAAGGTCACTAATGGTTGTTGTTCAATAATGTCAGTTACGCGTTCAGCTGAAGCAATCACCTGTCCAATATGTAAGAACGCAGAGCCTAATGGCATTAAGATTTCAAATGAGGCTAAGGCCGCAAAAGTGAAGAGCGCAATAAACGCCATGCGATATTCATCGTTGCCAAATTCCGCTTGGGAGCTAAACCACAACATTGCGGCAATAATTAAACCATTTAAGAATAGTGAAAGTGCGGTTGAAAATCCGCTTAAATTGGCTTCTTTTTGTTGATCGGCTTGCCAATTAGCTTCGGTTTTTGCCATGTTATTTTTCAATTTATCTTCAGCATTAAAGAGCAATAATTCCGCTTGAGCTTGGATAAATTCTAAGAATTGCGTGCGATAAAGTGCACGTGAATGCACGAGTTTGTCGCCAAATTTTTTACCCAGTTGGTAGAAAACAGTTGGAATGACGAATACTAATAAAAGCAGGCTCACACCTAAGCCTAAAGCTAAAGGCGCATTAACAAAACTTAAGCCAATGCTCATGGCTAGAATCACAAAAATAGCCGTAATAAATGGCGCAATTAAGCGAAGATAAAGGCTATCGAGGGTATCTACATCAGACACTAAGCGGTTTAATAAATCGCTGTTACGGTAGCGATTTAACACTGCAGGGCTCAGGGGAATAATCTTCTCAAAAACTTGTACCCGTAATTTAGCCAAAATGCGGAAAGTCGCATCGTGTGTCACCAACTTTTCAAAATAGCGGAAAAGGGTGCGGCTAATAGCAAGCCCACGCACCGAAGCCGATGGATAGAAGAAATTAAACAACGTGCCAAGACCCGCAATAGCTGTTGCGGCTAAAAACCAACCCGATGTGGTCAGTAAGCCTATGCTAGATGCAAGGCCCGTAATCATTAAAACCAAGCCTAAAAATAAAGGCAACTTGGCGAATTTAAATAAACGTAAAAAGGGAAGTAAAGCACGCATTATTGAATATCCTCTTTTCGTTGAGCCAATAATTCGGCAAAGAAGCCTTGATCTTTTAATTGGTTGAAATGCCCTTGTTGAACAATTTCACCTTCTTGCATCACTAAAATATTGTCACATTGTTTTAGATCTTCAATACGGTGTGTGATCATTAAGGTCGTTTGGTTATGGCTCATTTCTGCAAGGGCAGCAAGTACCAGATTTTCAGATTGAGCATCGAGGTTAGCTGTTGGCTCATCGAGTAATAATAAATTGCCTTTGCGTAGTAAAGCACGAGCGATCGCTAAGCGTTGAGCTTGGCCTACAGATACACCAATGCCGCCATCTTTAATTTCACTATCCAAGCCTAATTTATCGGTAAACTCTTTCGCTTGAGCAGAAATCAAGGCTTGCTCAATTTGCTCATCAGTTGCTTGAATATCACCTAAAAGTAGATTTTCTTTGATACTACCTTGTAGTAGTAATGGGTTTTGACCTACCCACGCAATTTGTTTACGCCAGTCGCTTAAACGGCTTTGATTCAGTTCCACACCATTAATTTTTAAGCGGCCTTCATAAGGCAAGAAACCGAGTAATACATTGATTAAAGAGGTTTTGCCTGCACCGCTTTGACCGACAAGAGCAATATGGCTTCCTTTCGGAATATGAAACGAAAGCGGTTTGGTTAATGGTTGATCTTGTGGAGAAAGCGCCACTAAATTTTCAGCCTGAATGTCGACCGCACTTTGTGCTGGAATTTGTTCATTACCCTGATGTGCAATTAAATAATCCGCTTCTAAGAAATCGACAATGGCATCAGCAGCACCAATACCGGCTGCACGATCGTGATAGTAAGTCCCGAGATCACGCAATGGTTGATAAAACTCTGGCGCTAGAATTAAGCAGAAAAAGCCGGTAAATAAGGTTAGTGTGGTGCCATAAGTACCAAATTCGACTTGGCCTAAATAGCTAAAACCAAAATACACCGCCATTAAAGCAATGGAAATAGAGGTGAAAAACTCTAATACCGCAGAAGAGAGAAACGCCATTTTAAGTACTGTCATGGTCGTTTCACGGAAGTCTTCCGTTGTACTTTCAATATGTTGTGTTTGTTCTGAAGTGCGGTTGAAAAGACGTAAGGTTTCTAAACCGCGTAAGCGATCCAAGAATTGTGCACTTAAGCGAGAAAGGGTCGCCATATTTTTTTGGCTGCTGTCTGCCGCCGCAATCCCTACTAGAATCATAAAAATTGGCACAAGTGGTGCAGTGACCATCAAAATCAGTCCTGCCGCCCAGTTGAGCGGGAATACGGCAATTAAAATCACCATCGGTACAATGGCAGACAAACTTTGTTGTGGTAAGAAACGCGCATAGAAGTTATGCAGATTTTCCACTTGTTCAAGCATGATACTTGCCCAGCTACCGGCTGGTTTGTTATTGATAGTCGCAGGTCCCACTTGGTGGATTTTGTCTAAGATCTTTTGGCGCATGTGATTGCGTAGTAATCGACCTGCTTTAAAGCCAATTTTTTCGCGTAGCCATAAAATGACCGCACGCAAAGCGAAAGTAATGATTAATGCAATAAAATATGGAACCAGTTCAGCGCGATCGACATTTTGCATAATGAGCTTGTCGAGCAATGTCGCAAGAAAATAGGTTTGAGCCACAAGAATTAAGGAAGAAAGTGTGGCAAGGGCAATATTGGTGCGCATTAATTTTTTAACAGGTTGTTGCTGCGCACGAAGCCATTTTTGTAAATATTTTTGGCGAAGTTTATCCATTGTTTGTATTTATCCTAGGATAGGATGAGTTGGCTGGAGGATTAAAAAATCTACCTTTAAAAATAATAGGTGCGTGAAACCTTGTTTTACGCACCTTACATGAGAATTTAGCGCACTTATTCTTGTGCATCTAAATAACGTTCAGCATCTAATGCTGCCATACAGCCTGTTCCTGCCGAGGTAATGGCTTGGCGATAGTTGTGATCCATTACATCACCTGCAGCAAATACGCCTTCCACTGACGTTGCTGTTGCATTGCCTTCAAGACCTGATTTAACAACAATATAACCGTTGTTAAGTTCAAGCTGGCCTTGGAAGATTTCAGTATTTGGTGCATGACCGATAGCAATAAATAAACCGTCTAATTTCACGTCTTCTTTTTCACCAGTTTTTACGTTTTCTAAACGTACACCAGTTACGCCCATGTTATCACCTAACACTTCATTTAAAGTGCGGTCAGTATGAAGCACAATTTTGCCTTCTTCGACTTTTTTGTATAAGCGATCGATTAAGATTTTTTCTGCACGGAAGCTATCGCGACGGTGGATTAAATGGACTTCAGACGCAATATTAGCCAAGTAAAGTGCTTCTTCAACTGCAGTATTTCCGCCACCGACAACAGCAACCGGTTTATTGCGATAGAAGAAACCATCACAGGTTGCGCAAGCTGAAACGCCACGGCCTTTATAAGCAGTTTCAGATTCTAATCCGATATAACGTGCTGATGCGCCTGTTGCGATGATTAATGCATCACATGTGAAGGTTTGCATATCGCCATAAAGTTTGAATGGGCGAGAAGATAAATCGACTTTATTAATATGATCAAACACGATTTCCGTTTCAAATTTTTCGGCGTGTTGCAACATACGTTGCATTAAACCCGGACCAGTGGTCATTTCAAAATCACCTGGCCAGTTTTCAATTTCATCCGTAGTGGTAAGTTGCCCGCCTTGTTGAAGACCGGTCACTAAAACAGGTTTTAAGTTTGCGCGAGCAGCATAAATAGCGGCGGTATAACCCGCAGGGCCCGAACCTAAAATTAATAATTTGCTGTGTTTAACGTCTGACATAAAGAATCCTTTGTTTATAAAATAAAGCATGAAGCTTTTGGAATTCGTCCATTATAAAGCCTTCATGCATAAAAAAATAGTTGATCGTATTAGTAAAGCAATGAATACAGCAATCGGCGATATTTATTGGTGATAGGATCCGCATTGCCTATGGCTGATAAAATAGATAAAAACTGTTGTTTTACTTCACCATTTTCTGCAGAAAGATCTTGTTTAAGAATGCTAAATAATAAATCTAACGCTTCTTCGTTTCGGTTGGCTTGATGTAGCTGAACTGCCAATTTCAACGCAATTTCAGGCGTTGGATTTTTCGCATAATCCGCTTGTAATTGCTGAATTTCTGGTGTATCAGCCGCTTTAATTAAAAGTTCAATCTGTGCCTGTAAGCCATGCCAACGGCTGTCGCGATCCTGAATTGGAATTTGTGCCAATATATCCGTTGCTGGCTCAGTTTTCTTCATGGCAATATAGGTTTCCGCATAAAGTAATGCCACATCGCTGTTTTTCTTATCTGAAAGCTCCCAGGCTTCTTTCAGTAATGGAAGAGCAGAGTCGTAATCTTCCACTTGTAAAAAATCCAAGGCTTTTTGGAATTTTAAATCTTCTTCTTTTGGCAAAATGGCGCTTAAACGTTGTAATAAGTTGGCTTCATCTAATGCACCTGGGAACGCATCTAAAGCTTGTGCCTCTTTAAAAAGATAAGTTGTAGGCAACGCTTGAATACGAAATTGTGCAGCAATCATTTGCTCTGTTTCACAATTGACTAAGCCGAGAATAAATTGTCCTTGGTGTTGTTCTGCAACACGTTGTAGAACTTTTGCAAAATCAGCTGATTCTTTATGGCTTGGTGCATAAAAGCTAATGACAAGCGGGGTTTCAACAGAACGTTGCAACGTTTCGGTAAGATTTTGTTCGTTGAGTTCAACTAAAAAAGGTAAATCTGCCATTTTTATTCCTTCATAAATGGAAAATGATGCCTGATTTTAACAAAGTACGGTCAGTTTTAGAAATGTTTTACAGGAAAAGAAAAGGGCAGTGTTAATCTGCCCTTATTCGCTATCTATTTTTATTCTTTTGTTTCGTCCACTTTATCTTCTGGAAGCACGAGGTTAAGAATTAAGGCAAGTAATGAACCAACGGTAATGCCTGAACCGAGCACTTCTTTGAAAAAGTGCGGTAATTTATCAAGCAATTCTGGACGAGTCGTCACGGCTAAACCACAACCAATGGAAATCGCGATAATTAAACCATTACGTTTGCTACGTGCGACTTTATCCAACATTTGGATACCCGCAGCGATAATCATCGCGAACATCATTAAGCCAGCACCGCCTAATACAGGCAATGGAATTGAAACAATCAATGCACCGAATACAGGGAACAAGCCCGCTAGCGCTAGAAGTACACCGGTTAGCGCAACCACGTGACGGCTAGCCACGCCCGTTAGAGAAATGACACCAATGTTTTGTGAGAATGAAGAGAATGGGGTGGTGGACATAACGGCAGCTAGGGCAGATCCTAAACCATCGGCTAAAACGCCACCGCGTAAATGTTTACCGGTAATTTCTGTTTGGGTTGCATTACCTAGCGCTAGGAAGTTACCGCTTGATTCAACGATCGTGACTAAATACGCAATGGACATGCCGATAATACCTGAAATAGGGAAGGCTAAGCCAAAGTGTAGTGGTTGTGGAATTGCGAAAGTTTGTGCTTGTTTTACGCCTTCAAAACTCACCCAGCCCATTACTAAACAAACAAGATAGCCGGTCATCATCCCAATAACGATCGCTGCGGCAGAGAAAATCCCTTTGCCCCATTGTACAAGAGCTACAACGATGACTAACACAAAGCTCGCCATCATTAAATTTTCTGGCGTAGCATAATTCGCATCACCACGCTGACCACCTGCAAACCAGTCAACGGCAACAGGAATCAGGCTTAAACCGATCATCATAACGACAGTACCAGTCACAATCGGTGGGAATAATTTACGAATATACGGCATAAAGAAGCTGCCGATAATCATCACTAATGAACCAACAAGAGAAGCCCCTAAAATACCGGCAATACCATATTCACTAAACCCAATGGCAAGTGCAGCAGCAACGAAAGTAAAACTTGTCCCCATTACACTTGGTAAACGAATACCAATAGGCCCTAAGCCTTTACATTGGATAACCGTCACTACACCAGAAATTAAAAGCGCAGCATTCACTAACGTAATGGTATCTTCAGTGGGTAATTTTAAGACGTTACCAATGACCAATGGTACGGCAATAATTCCCCCAAGTGCAGCAAGTAAATGTTGTGCCGCAAGGAGTAAACTCAATCCGAAAGGTGGCTTGTCTTCCACGGTATAAAGTAGATTGTTATTCATTAGGTTCCCTTAATTAGAAAAAAATTGTGCGAATTATACGTTAATTTTTATTTACCGCAAACGTTTGCGTAAAGAAAATAAAAAAGTGCGGTTAAAAATGACATGATTTTCAACCGCACTTGCTTGATTTAAAAACTACATCCAGAATAGATAAGCAATGGTTGCAATAATGACCATACAGGTTAAATCAATAAACTTACCGACACGAACCATTTCAGATTGTCTGACAAAGCCAGTGGCGTACACAATTGCATTCGGTGGTGTACCAACTGGCATCATAAAGGCACAAGAGGCACCCAAACCAATAATCATCGCAAAGCCAAGCGGTGGCATATTCAGTGCTTGTGCGATGGAAATAAAGATTGGGACCAGTAAAGCTGCACTCGCTGTGTTTGATGTAAATTCAGTCAAGCAGACAATAAAGGCCGCAACAATTAATGCCATCACATAGTAGTGACCACCTTCAATAATGAAGACGATACCATCAGCCATGATTTTGCTTGCACCTGAATGGGTCAGTACAGAACTTAAGGTTAAACCACCACCAAAGAGGAACAACACCCCCCATTCTGTATTGTCTTGTACTTCCTTCCAACTTGCGATTCCGGTTACACAGATGACAATTGCTGCTGAGAGCGCAACCATACTGTCAAAACTACCAATGGGTTTTGGTAAACCTAATAATTGAGAAAGAATTGGATTGATGTAACCACCAAAAATCCAAAGAATTGCTACGGTCACAAAAATAGTTAAGGTTAAAATACGTTTTTTCGTCATGTGAATTTTGGCAAATTCTGCATCAAAACGAAGGCCAAGTTTTGGTTTAAAAACAAGGTATAACCAACCAATAATTACAGGGAATAAAATCAGCATGACGGGTGTGCCGTACATGAGCCAATCTGCAAAACCTAAATGAAGTTGAGATGCGGCAATGGCATTTGGCGGGCTACCTACAAGGGTTCCCATACCACCGATGGTAGCACTATAAGCAATGCCTAATAATACGAATACATAAGTATTGTGATCTTTATTACGGTCTAACTGACTTAAAATAGTCATTGAAAGTGGGATCATCATTGCAGCAGTAGCAGTATTGCTCATCCACATGGACAAAAATGCTGTTGCGACGAATAAATAGAGTACAGCAACAGATAACCGCCCCCGCGCTAACTGCATGATTTTATTAGCGATCATTTGGTCGATCTTTTGCACATTTAATGCTGTTGCAAGTGCAAAACCACCGAAGAATAAAAAGATAGTTGGATCTGCAAAGGCTACGAGGGCTTCGCGACTATCAGCTAATCCTAATAGAACAGATAGAATTGGAACGAATAATGCAGTGATGGTTACACTAACTGCTTCGGTGAGCCATAGAATGGCAACAAATGCGAGTAAAGATAATCCTTTATTCGCAGCAGGGGCAAAAGGAAGTGTATTGAGTAGAATAAAAAAGAGAGCTACATCAGAAAGGAATATAATAGTTTGTTTATTCCATGCTTTTCGCTGAGAGTTTGTGACAGATATTACTTGCATATTTTTTCCTATATTTTTTAAGGCCGGCGATTTTAGCATAACAGGCCTCAGTCAGGAAATAATGCATACTAAAAATTGATTATAGTAAAAGAAAAGTGCAGTCAAAACTGGATGCTTTTTGACCGCACTTCATAGTTGAATATCAATTTAGCGAGATAAATTAACGAGATAAAATCGCTTTCACTTGCTTTTGTAATGTCGGCACAATCTCTTGTTCAAACCATGGATTCTTTTTGAGCCAAATTTGGTTGCGTGGAGAAGGGTGAACAAGCGGGAGAAAGTGAGGGAGAAAATCACGAAAATGGTGAACAGTCTCCGTTACATTAAGATTATTTTCTGGCAAATAGTATTTTTGTGCATATTGTCCAATGAGAATCGTCAGCTCAATATTAGGTAAATTAGCGAGAATTAGCGGATGCCATTTTTCCGCAAAATCTTTGCGCGGTGGTAAATCACCCGATTTGCCTTTGCCTGGGTAATAAAAATCCATCGGAATGACAGCAAACATACCGGAGTGATAAAAGGTATCACGATCCACGCCCAGCCATTCACGCAGGCGATCACCGCTTTTATCATTCCAATATAAACGACTTTCTTGCGCTTTAATTCCAGGCGCTTGTCCGACAATATTAATACGAGCGGTAGTTGGCGCAGCAAAAAGCGGTTCGATACCTTTTGCGGTAAAGGATTGATTATCGGGATCTTGCATGATGGATTGGGTAATTTGAGCGAGTGTTGGCATAGTATTTCCTTCTTTATTAAAATAAAAATAGCTCACCTTTGATGAGCTATTTTATCATAATCGATGTTACAACATTATAGGTGTTTCACTCGACGTTTTACTTCTTCCTGTTTGCCAGCGTTGAATGGACGAGCATCAGGGCTACCGAGATAACCACAAACCCGTCGGGTTACGGAGACTTTTGCACTGTCATGGTTGCCACATTTCGGACAGACAAAGCCTTTACTTGTACAATTGAATTCTCCGGTGAAACCACATTCGTAACATTCATCAATTGGCGTATTGGTGCCGTAATAAGGCACGCGATCGTAGCTATAATCCCATACATCTTCGAGGGCTTTCAGGTTATGTTGAATATTAGGATATTCGCCATAACAGATAAAGCCACCGCTTGCCAATGCAGGATAAGGCATTTCAAAGTCTAATTTATCGTATGGATTCACTTTTTTCTCTACATCTAAGTGATAGCTGTTAGTGTAGTAGCCTTTATCAGTAACGCCTTCAATAACACCAAATTGTTTGGTATCTAAACGGCAGAAACGATCACATAAGTTTTCACTTGGTGTGGAATAAAGGCTAAATGCATAACCCGTTTCTTTCTGCCATTGTTTTACCGCTTCGCTTAAACGACGCACAATCGCGATGCCTTTTTCACGCAGTTGTTCATCGTCAAAAACATGCCCTTGTTTGTACAGTGCATTGATGGTTTCGTGAATACCAATATAGCCTAAAGAAATTGATGCTCGGCCATTTTTGAAAATATCTGCAACCTTATCATCAGCTTTTAATCGAACGCCGCAAGCACCTTCCATATAGAGAATTGGCGCGACACGAGCTTTCGTATTTTCTAAGCGAGCAATTCGGGTAAGCAAGGCTTTCTTTGCGAGGGCTAAGCGTTCATCTAAAGTGCGGTAGAATTTTTCTTCATTTCCTTGTGCTTCAAGGGCAATACGGGGCAGATTCAAACTCACCACACCTAAATTATTGCGACCATCATGTACTTCATGCTCGTTTTCTTCATAGGCACCTAAGAAGCTACGACAACCCATTGGCGCTTTAAATGAGCCTGTGACTTTAACCACTTGATCATAGTTTAAAATATCTGGATACATGCGTTTTGAAGCGCATTCTAAAGCCAGTTTTTTAATGTCATAGTTCGGATCTTGTTCGTTTTGGTTCACGCCTTTTTTAATGGTAAAGACCAGTTTAGGGAAGACCGGTGTTTTGTGGTTTTTACCCAAACCACGAATACGGTTTTTCAAGATTGATTGCTGAATTAAACGTTCTTGCCAACTTGTGCCTAAGCCAAAACCAAAGGTAACAAACGGCGTTTGGCCATTGGACGTATGGAGCGTATTGACTTCATATTCAAGGGACTGGAACGCATCAAAACATTCTTTTTCAATTAGCGCTTTGGCATAACCTTCAGCATCAGGAATTTGCCATTGTGCAGCATTTTTCAAATGTTTTTCAAAACTGAGTTGAACATAAGGCGCAAGCACTTCATCAATGCGATTAATGGTTGTACCGCCATAAATATGGCTGGCTACTTGAGCAATAATTTGTGCGGTAACCGCTGTTGCCGTGCTGATAGATTTAGGTGGTTCAATTTCAGCATTACCCATTTTAAAACCATGAGAAAGCATGCCTTTTAGATCAACAAGCATGCAGTTAAACATCGGGAAAAATGGTGCGTAGTCTAGGTCGTGATAGTGGATTTCCCCTTTTTCATGGGCTTCAACAACATCTCTTGGCAGAATATGACGTTTTGCATAATGTTTTGCCACAATACCTGCCAGTAAATCACGTTGGGTAGGGATAACTTTCGCATCCTTATTTGCATTTTCATTAAGCAATTCCACATTGCTTTGCTCAATCAGCCCTTCAATTTCTTTGGTTAATTGGCTGCGTTTTTCACGGGCAAGATCACGATCGTGACGATATTCAATATAAGCACGTGCAATTTGTGGACACTTGCTTGTCATTAAGTGATCTTCAACGATTTTTTGAATCTGGTTGATATCAATTTCATGCTGATAATGACTAAAAATTTCAGTATTAATCTGCTGGCTCAGATCATGGATATAAATTTCATCAACAATATTGACCGCACTTGCTGCTTTTTTGATTGCATTAGTAATACGTTGTAGGTCAAATCCAATTCGTGAACCATCACGCTTAATCACAAAGAAAGCGTTCATTTTATGACTCCTGTAAGGTAGCTGTGAAAAAATTGAAAGCACTATATATAGTTTTATTTAATAGATCAACACACAATATGTAGTGTTATTTTGTTTTTTTGATGGCTGAAATCGAGTTGAAACCTTGATAAATCTGGAAAGCCAGAATGTTTTTGTTGAGAATTATTCTCAAATTATTTTTTTAATAAATTTGATCTAAATCAAGTTTTTTGGCAATAAAAAAACGGACGAAAAATCGTCCGCTCTTTAAGTCATAGAAAAGAAATTAAGCTGCAACCATTACCATAGCTGGGCGAATCACACGACCATTTAAGGTATAGCCTTTTTGTAAAACGGTGGTGATTTGGTTGCTTTCAAACCCTTCAGCTGGTTGCATAGAGATGGCTTGGTGGAGATCCGGGTTAAAGGTTTCACCCACTGCACCAACAGGTTCAACACCAAAGCGAGCAACCGTTGAGAGCAACTCTTTTAAGGTTAGCTCCACACCATTGAATAACGCTTTGATGCTTTCATCTTCCTTATTAGCAGGTGTTGAAAGCGCACGCTCTAAGTTATCAATGGTATTTAAAATATCTTTTGAAAATTTTTCTAGTGCAAATTTATGCGCTTTTTCAACATCTTGTTCACTACGGCGACGCATATTGTCAATTTCTGCACGAGTACGAAGCAATAAATCTTGTTCTTTTTTAGAGTTTTCTTCTACTTGAGCTTTTAATTGTTCTTCAAGCTCTTGTACACGAGCGATCGCTTCTTCTAATGGATCTTCCGTTGAAGTGGTTTCCTGCTGAACTTTTTCAACAAGTTCTTCATTTTCATTTAAGTTTTGTGCTTGTTCTGACATCTTTTTCTCCATTTATCAAAAATTAACGCTATTTTAGCAAAACTGAATTGCTATGTAATATAATGGTTAAAATTTTAAATTCAAGTGCGGTCTGAAATCGGTGAGTTTGCACTTGGGAGCAATCATAGTTATGGATGAATTAGTTAAATCATTTAAAACCATCGCTTTGATGGGAAAACCACGTCGCGATATTAATTTGCAAATGCATAAAAACTTGTATCAATGGCTGAAAGAAAGAGAATATCAAGTTTTAGTGGAAAAAGAGGTCGGTGAAAAATTTGGTTTACCGGAAGAGGTGTTAGCGACAGTTGAACAAATCGGTGAGCAAGCACAACTTGTGATTGTAATCGGTGGTGATGGCAATATGCTAGGGCGTGCTCGCATTTTGGCTAAATATCATATTCCAATGATTGGTATTAACCGAGGTAACTTGGGCTTTTTGACCGATATCGATCCGAAAAATGCTTATGCACAGCTTGAAGCTTGTTTAGAACGCGGCGAGTTTTTTGTCGAAGAGCGTTTTTTATTGGAAGCTAAAATTGAACGCAATGGTGAAATTATTTCTAGTGGTAATGCAGTAAATGAGGCGGTGATTCACCCGGCAAAAATTGCGCACATGATTGATTTCCATGTCTATATCAATGATAAATTTGCTTTCTCTCAACGTTCAGACGGCTTGATTGTTTCCACTCCAACAGGTTCAACGGCTTATTCACTTTCCGCAGGCGGCCCGATTTTAACGCCAAATTTAAATGCGATTGCCCTTGTGCCGATGTTCCCGCACACGCTTTCTTCTCGACCATTAGTCATTGATGGCGACAGTAAAATTTCAATTCGCTTTGCAGAACATAACACTTCACAGCTGGAATTAGGCTGTGATAGTCAAATTGCACTCGATTTTTCCCCTGATGATATCGTCCATATTGAAAAAAGCCCGCATAAACTACGTTTATTACACTTGAAAAATTATAATTATTACAATGTATTAAGCACGAAATTAGGCTGGCTTAAAAATTTCTAATCCAAAAAGTCAAAAATCTCTTTACTGTATATTATATCAGTTATAATATATGGATATACAGTTAAGGAGATTTTTTATGCTAACCCAACTTACCATCAATAATTTTGCAATAGTTCGTCAATTAGAGATTGAATTGGCGAAAGGAATGTCTGTGATCACGGGGGAAACCGGCGCAGGGAAATCTATTGCTATTGATGCGTTAGGATTATGCTTGGG
>CAJLFU010000036.1 GCA_905205995.1 uncultured Haemophilus sp.
AGTTGAGATTGAAGTAGAAGAAGAGGATAAATCAAATAAAGATGAATAATCTTTACTGAAATAATAAAAGGGCGTGTTGAATATATCCAACACGCCCTTTTTCTTTATATGATTAATTCAGCCAGAAATAATATCCTATTGTCGCGATAACCAATATACACACAATATTTAAGATAAACCCAGCTTTAATCATATCACTTTGGCGGACCTCACCTGTACCAAATACGATAGCATTTGGCGGTGTTGCTACCGGCAACATAAATGCACAAGATGCACCTAAACCGATGATTAACGCAAGACCAATTTCCGGCATACCGAGAGATTGTGCGATAGAAATAAAGATTGGTACTAATAACGCTGCACTCGCAGTATTGGAAGTGAATTCAGTTAAGAAAATAATGAAGGTTGCGACCAATAAACCAATGAGGTAGTAATGTTGCCCTTGAACTAAGAATACAATTCCGTCAGCCAAAACTTTACTTGCACCAGAATCTTTTAACACTGCACTCAAGGTTAAACCACCACCAAAAAGCATTAACACGCCCCAGTCAGTACTTTCTTGAATTTGTTTCCAATTTGCCACACCCGTTGAACAAATAATGACAGCGGCAAGTAATGCAACCACGCTATCAAAACTACCGATATTTTTGGCAAGACCAAATACACCTGAAATCATTGGATTAATATAGCTACTAAATACCCAGCAAAGCGCAATTACAGCAAAAATTACAAGGGTTAAAACGCGTTGGCCATTCATTTCAATACGTTCAAAGTTTTGCTCAAAACGTAAGTTAAGTTTTGGTTTAAATACAATGAAAAGCGTACCAACCATTAATGGCATCAAAATAATCATAATTGGCAAGCCATACCATAACCAATCAGAGAAGGTTAAATGTAAGTTACTTGCGACGATAGCATTTGGTGGACTACCCACTAATGTTCCCATACCACCAATACTCGCACTATATGCAATACCCAATAATACGAAAACATAAGTATTGTGTTCTTTTTCTTTATCAAGTTGGCTTAAGATCCCCATGGCTAAAGGTAACATCATTGCAGCTGTCGCAGTGTTACTCATCCACATAGAAAGGAAAGCAGTAATAGAGAAAAGGTACATCACAGCAACCAATAAATTACCACGAGCCATTGCCATGATTTTATTAGCAATCATCTTATCAAGCTTTTGCATATGCAAAGCAGTCGCTAAAGCAAATCCACCAAAGAATAAGAAAATGGTTGGATCCGCAAAGGCGACCAAAGCTTGTTTGGTTGTCACCAAATCAAGTGCAATCGCAAGTAAAGGCACTAATAGTGCAGTAACCGTTACATGTAATGCTTCAGTTAACCAAAGGATCGCTACAAAGGCTAATAATGCTAAACCAGCATTTTCCTTAGGCGCGAAAGGTAAGGCTTTTAACAAAATAAAAAAACAGGCTATCGCCAGAAGAAAGATAATCCCACTTTTATAATTTTTTGTTGTGTTTGTTTCGTTCATGAGTCCCTCCAAACTGATTACAGATGAACTATTTGCGATGTTAAATGAATGTTACAAACTTTCAACCAACAAATGTTTAAAATGTGATCTTGTTCAAAAAAATTTTAACAAAAAAAGTGCGGTTATTTCTAACCGCACTTTAAAAAGATCTATAATTTCAAAATTATTCTTCTTCGAAATCTTCTAAATCTAATGCTTCTTGTGACAGAATAATACCTGTTAAATCGGCATAAATGTAATCTTCAGGGAAGAACGTCACGCCACCAAAATTGACTGGAAGATCACTTTCACCATGATTATTTTCATCTGCGCCAACTGGAATAGGTGCAAGCGCATGAATACCAATATCAATATTTTCAAGTTGTTGAATTTGACGCACGGCACCATAAACAATAATACCCGCCCAGTGATTATCTGCCGCAAGTTGTGCAAGCTCTGCATCAATTAAAGCACGGCGTACTGCGCCACCACCGTCAACGACAAGTACTCTGCCGTTACCATTTTCTTCGAGAATTTCGGCAATTAATCCATTATTTTCAAAACATTTTACTGTCGTCACTTTGCCGTAGAAATTGCTGACACCACCAAAGCTAGAAAAAATTGGCTCAACCACATCCACTTGATCTGCATAAATATCACAAAGTTCTGAAGTATCGATATACATAATGTTCCCCTTGTCGGTAAAATTTTTTCTCTAGTATAAGCCGATTTAGCCGATAAGCAAGCCTAAACTAAACAAGATATTGATAAATAAAGAAATCATTGACATCTGTGCTAGCATAGGACGCAACACCGTAGGCTCTTTGCTGCGATAAACAAATAATGCATGTTTTAATAACAATGGAAATGATAATAAAAATAAGAAATGCCAAGGACTAAACGCTGTTGATGCCGCAAATAGCACATAACATAAAGCGGCAGCGCTTAATAAAACACAGTGATAAATGCGTCCTTTCTTCGGACCAATACGCACAACTAGGGTATTTTTCCCTACTTTCGCATCTTGCTCAATATCACGTAAATTATTGATATTTAAAACTGCTGTCGCCAATAAACCGGAACCAAGAGCTGGTAACGTAATTAAGCTATCAATGCTGTGAGTTTGTAGATAATAAGTTCCACCTACACCTAATAAACCAAAAAAGAGCAATACTGACAGATCACCTAAACCTAAATAACCATAAGGTTTAGCCCCTACGGTATAAGTAATGGCAGCAATAATGGCAAGAATACCCAACCCAGCAAAGGCCAATAAATCAGTAAGACTTTGATATGCGATACCAATTAAGAATGCGCCTGAGAAAAATGAACCCACTGCCATTAAAATTAAGCCCCATTTAAGCTCATTCGCAGAAATTGCACCTTGTTGAATACCACGTAAAGGCCCAATACGTTCTTCGGTATCTGACCCTTTTTGATGATCGCCGTAATCATTGGCAAAATTGGAAAGCACTTGCAATAAAATCGTGGTAAGCAAGCAAAGTAACATCACGGTAAGATTAAAACTTTCTTTATCCGCCCAATATGCCAATGCCGAGCCTGTAAAAATAGAAGCTAATGCCAAAGGCAAGGTTTTTGGGCGAGCGGTTTCCCACCACATTTTCAATTTATGATTTGTCATTTTTTTTGACCGCACTTTTGATTACAATAAAGGGCGTATTCTACACGGAAATTGCCTTTTTATGAATGATTTAACACTGACTCTTCACCCAATTGCGGTGATTCACACGCCTTACAAAGAAAAATTCTCGGTGCCACGCCAGCCTAATTTAGTACAAGATGGCATTGGTATTGTGGAACTGCTACCTCCCTATAATTCACCAGAGGCTGTGCGAGGATTAGAGCAATTTAGCCATCTTTGGCTTATTTTCCAATTCGACAAAATACCCCATGGGAAATGGCAATCCACTGTTCGCCCCCCTCGTTTAGGCGGCAATCAACGTGTCGGTGTATTTGCTTCACGCGCTACGCATCGCCCTAATCCGCTAGGCTTATCCAAAGTTGAATTACGCCAAGTGGAATGTATTCATGGACGTGTTTTTCTACATTTGGGTTCCGTGGATCTTGTAGATGGCACACCTATTTTTGATATTAAGCCTTATATTGCCTATGCTGATAGTGAACCTGAGGCAAAGTCAAGTTTTGCACAAGAAAAACCACCTGCAAAATTAAACGTAGAATTTACAGAAATCGCCCAAAGTGCGGTTGAAAAATATCACAAAAATCGACCGCACTTAGCAAGATTCATTACGGAAGTGATCGCACAAGATCCCCGCCCAGCCTATCAACAAGGTAAAGAAACCGATCGTGTTTACGGTATTAGTCTGTACGAATTTAATATTAAATGGCGTATTAAAGCGGGGACAACAGACTGTGTCGAAATTCTGGATATCCAGAAATTAAAAGAACAAAAAAGCTGACTTTCGTCAGCTTTCTTTTATCGTTTTAATTCTGTCTAATCTGGCAATGCATTCAGCACAGCTTTGACGAGCGTTGCCAATGGAATAGCGAAAAATACGCCCCAGAACCCCCATAATCCACCGAAAATCAGCACTGAAATAATAATCACCAAAGGGTGTAAATTAACGACCTCAGAGAATAAATATGGCACCAACAGGTTTCCATCTAGAAGCTGACTCACCGCAAAGGCCACAATCAAATACCAAAACGTTGGAGAAATGCCAAACTGGAACATGGCGACTAAAGCAACAGGAATCGTCACCAATACCGCGCCGATATAAGGCACTAATACAGACAACCCAACGGCAACAGAAAGCAACAGCGGATAATTTAAACCAAAGCTTAAAAAAATGATATAAGTCACCACGCCAACAATCAAAATCTCCAACAATTTGCCATGAATATAATTCGCAATTTGTTGCTGCATTTCATTCCATACTTTAGATGCTAAAAGACGGTTTTTAGGTAAAAAGCGACTCACACCCGCAAGAAGTTCGCTTTTATCTTTTAGCATAAAGAACATCATTAATGGCACTAAAAATGCATAGATACCCAGTGATACAAGGTTCATTAATGAAGTAATCGACAATTTCACCGCAGATTCACCAAAACCCAAAATCTTCGCTCGAGCCGCACTAAAAAAGGTGTCAATCATGGTGTAATCAATGAGTTCAGGATAATGCTCAGGAAGGGCTAATAACCATTCATGTAACTTATTAAACATGGCTGGCAAATCGCTTAATAAGGAAATCGTTTGATTCCATAATGTTGGTACAAGCCCGAAGAAAATTAATAACGCCAAGGTTAGAAAGCCACCAAAAATAATTAACGTGGCGAGCATTCGGGGAAATTTTAATTTTTTCGTCAGAAAATTAATCGGCATTTCCAATAAATATGCTAATACAATGGCAATCAGCAACGGGGCGATTAAATCACTAAAGAAATAAATCGCAATAAAGCCAAATAACAAAATGGCAAGTAGCCCCATCGCCTGCGGATCGCTTAAGCGGCGACTATACCAATTTTTTAGCATTTCAAACATAAAGTCTTCCTAAACAAGTATTTTTTGTCATTATAAGTTAAAATTTAAATCAATCCTATATCCACTCATTCAACATAAAATAGAAGGAAACGTTATGTCTGTTACGATTTATCATAATCCGCGCTGTTCAAAAAGCCGTGAAACCTTAGCTTTATTAGAAGAAAAAGGCATTCAACCGACGATTGAACTTTATTTACAACAACACTACTCTGTTGAAGCATTACAGCAACTGGCTAATAAATTAGGATTAGATGATGTCAGAAAAATGATGCGTACCAAAGATGATCTTTATCAATCATTAGGGTTAGATAATCCAGCATTAACTAATGATGATTTATTAAAAGCCATCAGTGAAAACTCCGCCCTATTAGAACGCCCGATTGTGGTAAAAGGTGAAAAAGCTAAAATTGGACGACCGCCTGAAAGCATACTCGCCATTTTGTAATTCTATTCATTTTCGCTATAATAACTTGCCGTGAAACACTTCACGGCAATTTTTTAGAGGTAAATATGACAAAAAAAACAAAAAGTGCGGTTGAAAATCAGCCCATTTATCAACACTCCAAAGGAGTCGTGAAAGATAATGCTGTGATGGCACTATTACACGACAAATTATTCTGCCAACGCGTTGAGAAAAAACGTAAAGGCAAAGGCAGTTACCAACGCAAAGCAAAATATGCGAGCAATTGGTTTGAAAAGCCCGATGATAAAGTTTTTGATTTCAGAAATTTTATCATCGGGTTTTTCGTTTCAATTTCAGTATAAAAAATAACAAACAGAGGAAGTCTATATGTCAATCAAAACAGAAGTTTTATTTAACAATACTTGGAATGTCCGTATTAGTGATCCAGGTGAAGAAGGTGCTCAAAGCCACTTTTTTGAAACCATTTATCTCACGCTCACGGCTTATTTTGAAGGCGAAAATGTGCGTTATGAATTTGTGCGTAAAGTAGAAGATCAAGTAAAAATCAAACGCTCATTTACGGAATTAGGTGAGTTATTCAAATTCTTAGGAGATTATTTGGACCCAGTTTCTCTCGGTAACCTCGGCGTAAAAATCGGTAACTTAGGCGTGAAAGCTGAATAAATTTTTTCTAATAAAAAAGTGCGGTCAAATTGAACCGCACTTTTTATTTCTCAACTCATGTTATTGTGCAAGTAATACACTTAATGCTGAATACAAGGATTGAGCTGCTTCATTTGATAACGCTTTGCCGTCTTCATCAGTGATGACGACCGCACTTTGTTTACCCACTGCGGAGATTTGCATTTGGTAAACGCCTTTTTCTAGATTAGGCGGATTCACACCTAACCGTAACCACTCTTGTTTATCCAATGGTTTATATTTTAACTCGCGATAGCCACGGCCAGCAGATTCCGATGTGGCTTTAAAGCCTAATTTCGGTAAAGCTAAACCTAAACGTTGCCATGCTTGACCAAAACTTGCATCCATACCTAATGCCATTCTACCGTTCGTATCAGTAATTAAACCTGATTGGAAAGGTCCTGCAGAAGCACTGCTTAAATCTTGTTGTTGCTTGTTATAAGCGCTAGTGAGCGCAGAAACAAAACGATTTAAACGATCAGATGCATAGCGCTGTTTATCTGCTTGATTTGGGGTGTAAATTACGCCATCACGACGCATTTGCTCGACAGAAACCGCTAACGCACTCGCATCTTGCGCCGTAACTTGTTCAACTTTATAACGGATCTCTGTATTGGCTTTATCATCTGCACGACCCGTTGGCGCCCAATCACTAATTAATACAGCACCATTTAAAGTCGAATTCGTGCCTTCTTCTTTTAATAAACGCTCAATTTGTTTTAAATTATAGAGCTCTGCTTGTGCATCCGTATAAACAATTAATGCACGTTCACCATCAAATTGTGTTAAAGAGTTTTTGATAATCGCTAATGGTGTTGAAGGCGGACGAATATCCACGCGTTCTTTTTTCGCATTAAGCTGAGGAAGTTCATAAGTCGGATCAGCTTGCGGTAATGTTACACCACCACTTGCTAAAGGAGAAAAGCTCGGTATTTCACGATCAGAATTTTGATAAGTATCATTAGCCGTCTGCATTTTTTCCACGCTGTTTGAACACGCCGATAATAATGCTGCTGCGACTAAGCTCAGTACGATTTTTTTCATTCCTTAAATCCTTTCAATAAAAAATAATTAGAATAATGACCGCTCTTTGACAAATAAAAGAGCTGAAAGTTTAAAGGGCTGTAAAAACAACCCTTTAATTCATTAAATTAATCCTGCAACTTTTAATGCTTCTTCTACTTTGACTTGCGCGCCTTCGCTTAACACGGTAAGTGGTAAACGTAAGTGTGGAGTCTTAATCAAACCTAAACGATATGCAGCCCATTTAACTGGGATTGGGTTTGATTCAATAAATAAATCTTGGTGTAAAGGCATTAAGCGGGCATTAATTTCTTCCGCTTTCGCAAAATCGCCCACTAAAGCATAGCGACACATCGCGGCCATATCTTTTGCAGCAAGGTTATTTGTTACAGAAATAATACCCTCTGCGCCTAATTTCATCGCTTCTAATCCTGTGGCATCATCTCCACTTAATACAATGAAATCTTTACCTGCTAATTTTTTAATCGCAGTGATACGAGTTAAATCGCCTGTTGCTTCTTTAATGCCCACAATGTTATCAATTTGAGCCAAACGTGCCACGGTTTCAGGTTTCATATCACTACCAGTACGACCAGGTACATTATAAAGAAGTTGTGGTAGGTCCGTACATTCTGCAATCGCTTTAAAATGTTGGAACATGCCTTCTTGAGTAGGTTTATTGTAGTAAGGTACAACAGATAAACAACCCGCGACTCCGCTATCACGTAGCAATTTTGTCATCACAATGGCTTCGCTCGTTGCATTTGCACCTGTGCCAGCAATAATTGGAATACGTCCTTTTGCTAACTCAACTGTCTTTTCAACCACCTTCACATTTTCTTCAATGCTTAATGTAGCAGATTCTCCCGTTGTACCCACAGATACAATTGAATCTGTACCCGCATTGATATGAAACTCGATAAGTTTTTCTAATGTTTCAAAATCAATGTTTCCGTGGTTATCCATCGGGGTTACTAAAGCAACAATACTGCCTGAAAATAAGGGGGTTTGCGTAGTCATAGGCACTCCATTTACATCTATTTTGCGTTTTAACAATAACATTTGAAAATATCTGGTTATAATCGCTAAAATAGCTTGAATTTACAAATTATTTTTTACATTTTTAAGGATTTTTTATGAAAACATTAAAAGCAGGTGACTTAGCACCCCAATTCTCACTTTTAAACCAAGACAATCAACTTATTTCATTAAGTGACTTTAAAGGTAAAAAAGTACTTGTATATTTTTATCCAAAAGCCTTAACGCCAGGTTGTACAACTCAAGCCTGTGGTTTGCGTGATGCTAAACGTGAGTTAGAAAAATTAGGTGTAGTTATTTTAGGTATCAGTACAGATTCGCCAAAAAAATTGGCTCAATTTGTTGAGAAAAAGTCGCTCAATTTCACCTTACTTTCCGATGAAGATCATCAGGTTGCCGAGCAATTTGGCGTATGGGGAGAAAAGAAATTTATGGGCCGTGTTTATGATGGTATTCACCGTATTACCTTTCTCATTGATGAACATGGCAAAATTCAGCATGTTTTTGATAAATTCAAAACGGGTGAACATCATCAAGTCGTCTTAGATTACCTACAATCCCTTTAAAACACCTCTCAAAACAACCGCACTTTTCTGATTTATCTCAAAGTGCGGTTAAAAAAATACTCATTTTTTTAATTTATATTTACGCTTAATTTTCCATTTGATAGAATTTACATCTAATTGAAATTCATTCTCAATTCAATTTGTATTTTTTTATTACCCATACAAGGACTATCAGATGCCAAAACTTTTTGAGTTTTTAGAACAATATAGCGATTACGTGATTATCGGGCTTTTACTTCTTATGAGCGTAATCATGCTTGCTACCGTGATTGAACGTTTTATCTTTTTAAGCCGTATCAATGTCGCTAAATATTCCAATATCCATTCACTTGAAATTGAGTTAAATCGCAATATGACGATCATTTCAACAGTTGGTGCAAACGCACCTTATGTGGGTTTGTTAGGAACAGTAATCGGTATTTTGTTAACCTTCTATCAAATTGGTCAAGCTGGCGGTGATGTCGATGCTGGCGCAATCATGATGCACCTCTCTCTTGCATTAAAAGCAACCGCACTAGGTATTTTAGTCGCTATTCCATCTATGATGTTCTATAACGGCCTAGGTCGTAAAGTAGAAGTAAATCGCTTGAAATGGAAAGTATTAAACGCTCAAAAAGATAAGGAATAATCGTGAAAAAATTTGATGAAATCAACATTATTCCTTTCATCGACATTATGTTGGTGTTATTAGCGATAGTGTTGATCACTGCATCCTTTATTTCTCAAGGGAAAATTCAAGTCAATGTGCCAAAAGCCAGTTCAACGGTCGCATTCAAATCGGATGAATTAGCCAAATTATTGACCGTGACGGCAGATAAACAACTTTATTTTAATGACAAACCTATCTCGCAAGAAGCGCTTGAAAAAGAGATCGCTGGTTGGAATAAAGATCAGAAAGTTACATTAAAAATTGATGCAGAAGCCTCTTTCCAAGATTTTGTGACGATTACTGACATGTTATCGAAAAATGAAATCAAAAATGTCGCCATTGTTTCCATGAAAGATAAAGGCGCCCCAAGTAAAACAACTCAAGGGAATGAAACAAAAAATACGCCTGAAGTAGGTGGAGTTGCAAGCGGAGGCGTTGGAGTAGGACGTAGTCAATGAACAGCCAACAAACCAAACGATCATTATTAGGTTTGCTTATTTCTTTATTGGTTCATGGTAGCATCCTTGGAGCGTTATTTTGGAACTGGCATACGCCAAGTGAAGCGGCGAGTAACGCTCCAGGTGAAATATCCACGACGATTTCAATGGAAATGATTCAAGGAATGCGTGTGGAAGAACCCGCTCCTGAGCCGGAACCCGAGCCTCAACAGGCAGAACCGGAACCTGAAAAACAGGAAGTCGTCGCGGATCCAACGAAGAAACCAGAGCCTGAGAAGAAAAAAGAACCTGAGAAAAAGCCAGAAAAACCAATAGAAAAACCGAAACCAAAACCGAAAGAGAAGCCAAAAGAAAAACCTAAAAATGAGGTAAAAGCAGAGAAAGCGGTAGAAATGCCGAAGAATTTACCGATTGGCGATAAGAATGTTAATTCGACGGCTACGGCAAATTCTAAAGCGACAACTACGGGTCAACCTGGCACAAATGGTATCCAAGGTGGCTCTGGTGCCAATACAGATGAACATAATGCCTATCGTGCGGCTATTCGACGTGAAATTGAACGGCATAAACGCTATCCAGCACGCGCAAAAATGATGCGTAAACAAGGTATTGTTAACGTCAGTTTTAGTGTTGGAGCAGATGGTTCTCTGTCTGGAGAGCGTGTCACTAAATCCTCTGGTGATGAAAGCTTAGATAATGCGGCACTTGAAGCTGTAAGAAGTGCGAGACCTGTCGGTCCAAAACCTGCTGGATTTGCGTCTTCAGTAAGCGTACCAATTAGTTTCACCATTCAATAAATAAAAAGGCGAACATGATGTTCGCCTTTCTTTTTGCTAATTTTAATTAGCCCATACCGTATTTTTTCAATTTCTTACGCAATGTACCACGGTTGATACCGAGCATATTAGCTGCGCGGGTTTGGTTACCGCGAGTATATTGCATAATCATATCTAACATCGGGTGTTCAACTTCCGCTAATACTAATTCGTAAAGATCATTCACATCTTGACCATCTAATTGTGATAAGTAATTGCGTAAAGCTTGTTTTACAGAATCACGTAATGGTTTGTTTGTTACTTGTGATTGAGAGTTTAAAACTGAAACGGTTAACGCTTCAGACGGACTACGTTGTTGTTCTAACATTTTTCTTTATCCAAAATTGAATTTAAAAAATCTTCCAGCACAATTAACTGCTCTTTCGGTTCATTAATTGCGTTAAAAGTCTGTCTAAAAACGGAATCGGGTTGAATTCCCTGTAAATACCAAGCCACGTGTTTGCGGGCTATTCGATAGCCTTTTTGCTCGCCATAGAACTGATGGAGTTCTTGAATATGACGCAAAATATGACCGCACTTTTCACGCAAACTTGGTGTTTGAATTATCGAATCATGTTCCACTAAAGCCTCGACGGCTTGAAAAAGCCATGGATTGCCTAGTGCGGCACGACCGATCATTATTGCATCAGCACCTGTATACTCAAGTACCTTTTTCGCTTTCGAGGCAGAATCAATATCACCATTCGCAATGACTGGAATTGAAATTGATTGTTTCACTGCTCGAATATTGTCGTATTCCGCTTCACCTTCAAATAAGCATTCTTTCGTCCGCCCGTGAATGGTTAAAGCCTGAATACCAGATTGTTCTGCAATTTTGCCGATTTGCACACAGTTTCGGTTTGCCTTATCCCAACCTGTGCGAATTTTTAACGTCACAGGCACATCAACAGCATTCACGACCTCTTTCAAAATTTTTTCCACTAAATCGGGAAATTGAAGAAGTGCAGAGCCCGCCAGCTTTCGATTTACTTTCTTTGCGGGACAGCCCATATTGATGTCGATAATTTCAGCGCCATAGGCTACATTAATTGCTGCAGCTTGGGCCATTTCTAAAGGATCAGAACCTGCGATTTGCACCGCATTTAATCCTAGCTCTTCACTATGTGCTAAACGAAGTTTCGATTTCTCTGTATGCCAAACTTGTGGATTAGTGGACATCATCTCTGAAAACGTTAATCCCGCACCGTAATGAGCACATAAACGTCGAAAAGGTTGATCCGTGATACCTGCCATGGGTGCCAATAAAATACGATTTTTTAATTCATAAGAACCAATTCGCATTTTATGTTATCCCCAATTACAAGTCCTAATCTCTAGTAAGTCAGGCAACAGCAGTCACCGACAAGGGGTGCTATATTACGCATTTTTCTTTTTTTTTGCAAAGGGAAATTTGTTCAAAAAATGCACTTTTTTAATTGACAAAAAGAAATTAAGCCGATTTTAATTTACCTGTAATACGGCACCATTCCTCTTTCACCGCCACAGGATCTAAATCAAAGGATTGCACATACGCATCGCATACCGATTGCGCTTGGGTTTCTAAAATGCCCGATAATCCAAGATCGCCCCCCTCTTTCACTAATTGGGAGATAATCGGGTAAAGTTCTTTTAATGGAGCTGCAAGAATATTCGCCACAACGACATCTGCTTTTAAATCTACTGGTTTATCATCAGATAAGAAAAGTTGCAGACGGTCCGCTACACCATTTTGTTCTGCATTATTTCGACTGGCGAGAATTGCTTGTGGATCGATATCAATACCGATTGCATTTTTTGCACCTAATTTAAGAGCAGCAATGGCAAGAATTCCAGAGCCACAGCCAAAATCGATGACGGTTTTGCCGGTTAAATCCAAACCATCTAACCACTCTAAACAAAGTGCGGTTGTCGGGTGGGTACCTGTCCCGAAAGCTAAACCTGGATCAAGCATCACATTAACCGCATTTTGATCCGGCACTTCACGCCAACTTGGACAAATCCATAAACGTTGACCAAATTGCATTGGGTGGAAGTTATCCATCCATTCACGTTCCCAATCTTTATCCTCGATTTGCTCGATTTTGTAAGCGGTGTTTTCATCTAAATGATGTGCTTGTTTAAGCAAACTCACAATTTCATTCATATCGGTTTCTGCATCAAACAATGCAATCACATCGGTATTTCCCCACAGACGCGTTTCGCCTGGAAGTGGTTCAAAAATCGGCGTATCTTGACTATCCATAAAAGTGACCGAAACTGAGCCAATTTCTTCTAAAAAGTCGCTAATTTTTTCGGCTTTTTCATTTGTACTATTTAAGCGAATTTGAATCCACGCCATCTTATTTTCCTTTTAATTAATTTCTTTATGTAACCATCTGGGTAATAAACTTACGCCTAGGGTTGAAACCACGATAATGATAATCCCAAGCGCTGAAACAAGTGAAACCTCTTCGTTAAGCAATAATACCGCCAAAAAGACACCGAAAATCGGCTCAAGTGCGGTCAAAATTCCCGAGATTTTTGCATCCACTGAATTTAAGCCTTTATTCCATAACCAAAAAGCAAACCAACTGCACGCTACGCCGAGATAAATCAAACCGAAGAAACCAAGCCAGTTAAAATGGATATCCCAGTTTTCAGTCAGCAATAAAGTAAATGGTAGCATGGTGATGGTTGCTAACACTATCGAAATTGATGTATAGGCTTGTGCTGAAACCGTTGCCACCACTTTTTTCGTCCAACGCAAGCAACAAGCAAACACAATACTTGCCGCCACCACTAATGAGCATCCCAATAAGCTAATTTCACTTGAGCCTTCATTGCCCTGCCCACCTAGAATTAAAATGGCCACGCCTAAAAAGGCAAAAGCCCCACACATCCAATGATACCATTTCGCACGATCTTGAAAGAAAAAATGCCCTATAAAAATCACACATAACGGCTCTAATCCAATCATGGTTGTTGCGCTCGCCGCGCTCGTATATTTTAGACCAATAAATTGCAGCAAAAAGGTCGCAGTATAGTTGAAAAAACCTAGCCACCAAAGCTGCTTTCGCATCGGTTTAGACACGCCTTTCCAACGACGAAAAAAGAGTGGCATCACAATAATCGCCGCCATCAATAAACGGGCTTGGATCATCAAAATGGTATCCATCATTGTAAAGGTGTATTTAGCGGCTACAAAGGCACTACTCCAAATAAACAATGCTAGAATTTGATAAACCATAAAATGCGGTCCATTTTTACTATTTTTTTGTGCCGAATTGGTTACCCAAGATGAAAGCTATCAAACCAAATACAAGTGCAGGCACAATCGAATTAAAACCAAATAGTTTGATACCAAATTGAGTCAGCAACACAAAACTGCTCAATCCCACCACCATCGAGCTTATTGCACCTGCTGCATTTGCTTTATCCCAATAAATGCCTAATACAATCACCCAAAGGAATGCTGCTTCTAATCCCCCGAAAGCAAATAGATTCAACCAAATAATCATATCCGGTGGATTGAGTGCGGCAAGAATTAACAACACCGATAAAATCAGTGTGATGACCGATGAAATACGGCTAATTCGTTTTTCATTCTTCGCGGCTTCAGGTTTGCTTGCAAGATATAAATCTTTCACAAAAATTGAGGAGGATTGAATAAGTTGCGCATCAACTGTGGACATAATCGCCGACATTGGTGCGGCTAAGAAAATCCCTGCAACAATAGGAGGAAGCACTTCCAACATTAAGGTTGGAATGACTTTATCTGACACCGTTAAATCTGGCACAACGGCACGTCCTAAAGCACCCGCCAAATGCATACCAAACATAATGACTGAAAGGACAATCGTACCAATGAGCATGCCTCGATGTAATGCTTTACTGTCTTTGAAAGCCATACAACGCACTGCTGTATGTGGTAAACCAACCACACCGAAACAGACTAGGATCCAAAATGATGCCATAAATTGAAAATCTAGCATCTCATTCGGGCCGTAAGGACTCACTAAACTCGAATCAATTTCAGTTAATTTATTGACCGCACTTTCTACACCGCCGAGATGGTAAACAACCCCGAATAATAGCACGATTGTACCCAAAATCATTACCGTACCTTGAATTGTATCGGTTAACACGACGGCTCGAAAACCACCAATAAACGTGTAAATTCCAACTGTTAAGGCAAAAATAAGTAAGGCATGAGTATAAGGAATCCCTATCGTGGTTTCGAGCAATCTTGCGCCACCAATAAATTGCACAACCATGGCGGCAAAAAAGGCAAGCAACAATGCTAGACTGGAAATCCAAACAAGATATTTATTTTTATAACGATAGAGAAATAAATCATTGATAGTAAGCGCGTTGGTCTCGCGAGAAAGTAATGCAAACTTTTTGCCCAATGCACCTAAGGCTAACCACACAGCCGGCACTTGGATCATGGCGAGTAATACCCAACCTAGCCCATATTTATAGGCTGCCCCTGGTCCACCAACAAAAGAACTGGCACTGGCATAAGTGGAAGCCGTTGTCATCGCCAGGACAAAGCCCGTCATGGAGCGATTTCCTACATAATATTCCGTAAGGAAATCACCTTTACTGCGTTTTACATAAGCAAATAATGCCGCGCCAAAGATGAAGACTAAATAGATAGCTAATGGGAGAATAATACCTAAATTCATTATTTATTCTCCTTTGACTCAACATCTAGCGGGATATCTAAAAAGACAATTTTAACAATCCAATACCCAATGACTACAAACAAAATAGGTAAATAAATGCAGGATAATTCAAACCACAACGGAAAACCTATCGGTCCAGGCGAGCCTTTGGGTAAATAAGCACAAACACACCATCCAATCATATAAAGAATAGCTAACCCTAATGCCCAGCGCGCCTCCTTGGTAGCTTGTTTATATCGTTGTGATAAATCCATTATTAACTCCTGTTAGAATATTTTACTGTCAATAATTATATTAAACGACAAACAAAAAGGCAGAAATATTCTGCCTTTACCTTAATAACTTATAAATTAATCATACATCCCTAATTTCTTCTCTAAATAGTGGATATTTGCACCACCTTTTTGGAAGTTTTCATCTTCAAGAATGAGTTCATGAAGAGGGATATTTGTTTTGATACCGTCAATGATCGTCTCTGATAACGCATTTTGCATACGACGGATTGCGACATCACGAGTATCACCGTATGTGATTAATTTTGCGATCATAGAATCGTAGTGTGGTGGAACGGTATAACCAGCATATACATGAGAATCCCAACGAACCCCTAAACCACCTGGTGAGTGCAAGTGAGCAACTTTACCTGGAGATGGTAAGAATGTTTTTGGATCTTCTGCATTGATACGACATTCAATTGCATGACCTTTCACTTTGATATCTTCTTGTTTATAAGAAAGTGGTAAACCAGCTGCAATGCGCAATTGTTCTTTCACCAAATCTACACCGGTAATCATTTCTGTTACTGGATGCTCTACTTGAATACGGGTATTCATTTCGATGAAATAGAACTCACCATTTTCATATAAGAATTCAAATGTACCTGCACCGCGATAACCAATTTCGATACAAGCATTCGCACAGCGAGTGCCGATGTCACGACGAACTTCTTCTGTAATACCTGGCGCTGGCGCTTCTTCCACGACTTTTTGGTGGCGACGCTGCATAGAACAATCACGCTCTGCAAGATAAATTGCATTACCGTGTGTATCCGCTAAAACTTGAATTTCAATATGGCGTGGATTTTCTAAATATTTTTCCATGTAAACCATATCATTGTTAAACGCGGCTTTTGCCTCTGCTTTTGTCATCGCAATGGATTCTTCAAGTGCATCCTCACTACGTACCACGCGCATACCACGACCGCCGCCGCCGCCAGATGCCTTGATAATAATCGGATAGCCAATGCGTTTTGCAATTTCTTTATTTTTCGCAATATCGCTGCCCACTGGACCATCTGAACCCGGTACACAAGGTACGCCCGCTTTTTTCATTGCTTTAATCGCAGAAACTTTATCCCCCATCAAACGAATGACGTCTGCAGTTGGACCAATAAAGATAAAACCAGAACGCTCAACTTGCTCTGCAAAATCCGCGTTTTCAGAAAGGAAACCATAACCAGGGTGAATTGCATCCGCACCGGTTACTTCTGCAGCAGCAATAATAGCAGGAATATTTAAATAACTTTTTACAGATGGCGCAGGTCCGATAC
>CAJLFU010000037.1 GCA_905205995.1 uncultured Haemophilus sp.
AACCAGTGACCCCCTCCTTGTAAGGGAGGTGCTCTCCCAACTGAGCTAATCGCCCTTAATGTTGTGGATTGGCATTATAAGTATAATGAGATTCCAGTCAATATATTTTTATGAAAAAGCGTCTAGTTGTTGCAAAAATAGGCATAAAATCAGATTTTTTATTTAGAAGTCACGCAAGTCGTAGTAAAATAAAGGTAATTTTTGTAAATGAATAGGTTATTAAGAAAATGAAAATTGATCCTCCTTTTGAATTAGATCCGAATGTCAAAGTACGTACGCGTTTTGCCCCAAGTCCAACAGGTTATTTGCACGTGGGGGGCGCACGTACAGCTCTTTATTCTTGGTTATTTGCAAAACATAACAACGGTGAATTTGTATTACGTATTGAAGATACCGATTTAGAGCGTTCAACACCGGAAGCAACAGCGGCAATCATTGAAGGGATGGAGTGGTTAAACCTGGCTTGGGAGCATGGTCCTTATTATCAAACCAAACGCTTTGATCGTTACAATCAAGTGATTGATGAAATGATTGAGCAAGGCTTGGCTTACCGTTGCTATTGCTCTAAAGAACGCTTAGAAGAATTACGTCATACACAAGAGCAAAACAAAGAAAAACCACGTTATGACCGTCATTGTTTACATGATCACAATCATGCAGCTGATGAGCCACATGTTGTACGTTTTAAAAATCCAACAGAAGGTTCAGTCGTGTTTGATGATGCCGTGCGTGGTCGTATTGAAATCAGCAACAGCGAATTAGACGATTTAATTATTCGTCGTACTGATGGTTCACCAACCTACAACTTCTGTGTGGTGGTAGATGACTGGGATATGGGCATTACTCACGTTGTGCGTGGTGAAGACCATATTAACAACACCCCACGTCAAATTAATATCTTAAAAGCATTAGGCGCACCAATTCCAGTATATGCGCACGTTTCTATGATTAACGGTGATGATGGCCAAAAACTCTCAAAACGTCATGGTGCGGTAAGTGTGATGCAATATCGTGATGACGGTTATTTACCTGAAGCCTTAATTAACTATCTTGTTCGTTTAGGTTGGGGCCATGGTGACCAAGAGATCTTTACACGTGAAGAAATGATTAAATTCTTCGAATTAGATCATGTGAGTAAGTCTGCGAGTGCATTTAACACGGAAAAATTATTGTGGTTAAATCATCATTACATTCGTGAGTTACCGCCTGAATATGTGGCAAAACACCTTGCCTGGCACTATAAAGATCAAGGTATTGATACATCAAATGGCCCAGCATTAACTGAAATCGTGACGATGCTTGCAGAACGTTGCAAAACTTTAAAAGAAATGGCATCAGCAAGCCGTTATTTCTTCGAAGAGTTTGAAAGTTTTGATGAAGCAGCGGTGAAGAAACACTTTAAAGCAGCGGCAATTGAACCACTTGAAAAAGTAAAAGAAAAATTGACCGCACTTTCTAGCTGGGATTTACATTCTACGCATGAAGCGATTGAACAAACCGCTGCTGAATTAGAAGTGGGGATGGGTAAAGTCGGGATGCCATTACGCGTGGCAGTAACAGGCTCAGGTCAATCACCTTCTATGGATGTGACATTAGTGGGTATCGGTCGTGAACGTGTGTTAGCGCGTATCCAACGTGCCATTGATTTTATTAAATCTCAAAACGCTTAATATTTAGGCTGATAAGCGGGATTTGATTATTTCAATATTGACAGTTTATCAGCCGAAATTTATCATAGCTTGCGTTATTTGGGGATATAGCTCAGTTGGGAGAGCGCTTGAATGGCATTCAAGAGGTCGTCGGTTCGATCCCGATTATCTCCACCAAATTTAAAACCTTGAAACTTAAAGTGAGTTTCAAGGTTTTTTCTTTACAGTAAATCTACATTTCTTTTAGATAATTCAAACCTAATCCATTCATTTGTCGCATAATCCAACTTTGTTTTTTACGAACTAATGCACTAGGCTTATTCACTTTATAGATAATGGGATTCGGTAAAACTGCAGCGAGTAATGCCGCTTCTGATTGAGTTAAATTTTTCGCTGATTTTTTGAAGTAATAGCGACTGGCTGCCTCTACACCAAAGATGCCATTACCAAATTCTGCGATATTTAAATATACTTCTAAAATCCGTTCTTTGGACCAAAAGATTTCCATTAATGCCGTTGTGGGAACTTCTAATCCTTTGCGAAACCAACTTTGTCCATGCCAGAGAACGAGGTTTTTCGCGGTTTGTTGAGAAATCGTTGAAGCGCCTCGGGTTCGGCGAGATTTTTCATTAAATTTAAAGGCCTTTTGAATCGCTTCAAAATCAAAGCCCCAGTGGTTTGGAAATTTTTGATCTTCAGCAGCAATCACCGCAAGCTGCATATTTGGTGAGATTTCATCAAGGCTCACCCAATCGTATTTGATTGAATAGCTGAAATCCAACTGTAATAAGTGCCCGATTTTTTGCTGTGCCATATAGGCAGAGAAGGGAACAGGGATAAAGCGGAAACAAATGAAAAATGCCAGGATTGCGAGAGAAAAACGCCACGCAACCCGTTGCCAATTTTTTTTCCACCAAGATGGGTGAAAAAGATGTAAAAGTGCGGTCAGAATTCGCTTAGTTTTTTTCAGCTTGCTCATCGAGTTGGCTTTTCACCCAGTTTATAAAATCCGGATCCATTGTTTTGAGCATATTAGAACCACGCGTAATGGTTGCCGCACTGGTGTTGAGATTCTGTTGAATCTCTCGTTGTGAGAGATTTTTATCCAATAACTGTGCCACGATTTGTAAACGTAACCCCACCGCATCACGTTCATCAGGTGTGAGCAGAAGCGTTAAGAAATCTTGTGCTTTGCCTTGCTCAAACGCGGTTTGCAAGGTTGCGAGGAAGGCATTCCATTGTTCTAAATTGCGACTAATATACATATCAACAATCCTATACTATTAAACTAGTGCGACTAGTATAGCCGATCGTATTCCTCTTTGCTAAAGGTTTGTAATTTTTCTTTGTCTTGTAGGTGTTGATAGTAAAAATCATAAGTTAATACGTTTTGAACATAACCTCGTGTTTCAAAGAACGGAATGGAGGCAATAAATTCATCCATGGCCAATTTGCCATGGGCTCTCGCAAGCCATTTTTCTACACGGCTTGCTCCCGCATTATAGGCAGAGGCGATCAAAATGCGATTGTTTGGATATTTAGCATTCAGCTCATTTAAGTGCGCCGTACCGAGTAAAATATTATTAAGCGGTTTGAATAAATCTAACTCACCGTTATAAGGAAGTTGCTGATTTTCTGCCGTTTTTTGCGCGGTACTTGGTAATAGCTGCATTAATCCTCGCGCATTTGCGGAAGATTGTGCCATTGGATTCCAAGCACTTTCTTGGCGAGCAATTGCCATCGCAAAAGTTTTGGTGACACGATTATCCACAATCGCTTGAGGTTCCGTTTCGCTGAGACTCACATTACTGAGAGCAATATCAAAATATTGACTATAAGCATTTGGTAAACGTAATCCGATATAATCCCATGCTTTCGCAATAATCGACCCATCCACACCTAATTCAAACCAATTTTGTTCATTCGCATATTGGCTTAAAGCAATCTGTAGTTGTTCTTCTTGCGATAATTTTTCTAACAGAAAACGCCAACGTTGTTTGGCTGCGCCTAATCGATCTAATTGACGTAATTCAGCAATTTCTGCGAGCTCTGGTTGAAATTTTTTATATTCATGTGCACAGTAGGGATCGGAAATACTCCGCGCGACATATAATTCTGCTTGACCGAAATCATATCCTGCGCCACGATTTTCAGGATATAATTTTGCTGTCGCTAACATTGGGTAGAATCCGCGTTCGTTGCTTAATTCAGAGAATATTTCTTTGGCTTTTGTGACATTCTCTTTTTCGAGTGCTTTCCCCATCCAATAACGCCATTCTTGTTTTTGCTTCGCTTCATTGGAAAGGGCATTCAACCAACCTAATAAATCCGTTTTTTGCCAAATCGCCGTACGTAAACGACGTTCAATGAGGTTATCGGCATTCAGTTTTAGGATTTCTTGATCGCGCCATTGCACAAAATTAGGACTTTCATTATCAAAGAAACGGCTAATAAAGGCGATTTTCCAATCACGTAATTCAGTTTCGTCTAATTGCCAAGTTTTAGCCCATTGCTCGTAAGGGGTGAATGTTGGCTCATTCATATTTTCTGGAATAGTACGCAGATAACGAGCAAAACCTATCACTACGACAAATTTATTGGTGATTTTATTCGTATTACCATCGATTAATGGTAATTTCTCAGCTAGCATTTTCAAATTTGCTGGATTTTTTAAGAGATCCTGATAAAGCGCTAAATGAGCGGCTACTTGCTCATCTTCTTTAGCGTTCTCAATTTTTTCTAACTCTTTAGCGAGTATTTCGAGACCTTTTGCATCATTTTTACCAAATAGCATTTCCGCTTTTTGATAGATCTTCTCTTCAGTGCGTCCACCTTGTGAATACCAAGCAGCCCATAGCTGAGCATCATTAGGAAGTTCAGCGTTATTTAGCCAAAGCTGTTCATATTCAGACAAAATAGCCGATTTATTCTTGTCATTTGATTGGTTTTCTGCCGTTTGACTGGTATTGGCAGCTTCTATTTGATATTTAGCCGTAAGTACGGCAATTTGTCTTTCCAAATTATTTGGCGTGAGTTTGGCGAGTGCTTGAGTATCTTCAGCATTGATTAACAACGTAAAAATACTTTGTTCTAATTTTCCACGTAGAAAATGAGAGGAATGTTGCTGAATAAATTGTTCGATTTCCGCTTTCAATGCATTCACATCTTCACGAGGTGTATCGCGATTAACGGTTTTTACACGTGCATCTAAATAAGCCGCTATAGCATCAGTTTGCAATGGATAACCTTTTAAAGAATCAATAAGCCCAAGAAATAATTTGGCATTATTAGAAACATGATTATTTTTGACCGCACTTTTTAGGAGCGACTCTAATTGCAGAAAAGTCGCGCGTTGTTCAATCAACTTTAATTCGTGAGCATGCTGTTGCTGTGCCCATTTGGCTTGTTCTTCTGCAAGGTTAATTTGTGGTGCAGTTTCATTTTTGCTTTTATGAGTATGCTGATTAGCCAAAGCTGAGCCTGAAAGTGCGGTTAAAATTAATAACGAAATTGTCGTGTGTTTAAGTGCTCGCATAGGAGATTCCATATAAAGAGAAAGACGGATATTTAGATCCGTCTTTGAGTGTAGAGTTCGTTTTATTTAGAAAACTTTTTTGAAAGGCTTCACAATTACATCACCGTAAACGCCAGCTTCAACATAAGGATCTTGTGCTGCCCAGTCTTTTGCTGCAGACAGGCTTTCGAATTGAGCAATCACAGTCGAGCCTGTAAAGCCAGCTTCACCTGGATTTTCATCGTCAATGGCTGGATTGGGGCCTGCTGTTAATAAACGACCTTCTGCTTGTAATTGTTTTAAACGAGCAAGATGTTGCTCACGTACAGCAAGGCGTTTTTCTAAAGTACCAGGAATATCTTGGGCAAAAATCACGTAATACATCATTTTTCCTTTTAACAATTTAATTGTAATTCTTCGATGGCTGCTAACGCACGTTCTAATTCGAGATTGCCTTCGCGTGGAATACTACGAGATTTACCGTCTTTTCCTACGGCTACAAAGGTAAATACGGCATCTGTCACGCAGTAACGTTCCCCAATTGGTTCACTGGCAACTTTTTTCACCCATACTTCAACCTTGATTTTAATAGAAGAGCGCCCCACGCTGAGGCATTGACCATAACAACATACCACGTCACCGATAGCGATAGGTTTGATGAAATTCATACTTTCTACGGCAACGGTGACGACGCGACCATGAGCGATTTCTTTCGCTAGAATCGCTCCACCCATATCCATTTGTGACATAATCCAACCACCGAAAATATCACCGTTCGCGTTGGTATCCGAAGGCATTGCTAAGGTGCGTAATAATAATACGCCTTTAGATTGACGACCGTCTTTATCGATAAGATTTGAAACCATTATTTTTCCCCGTCATTTTTTTGATCATCTTTAGGTAAGTAACGGTAAATATAAGCACCGCTGACAATTGTTGCAACAAAGGTCATACCAAGTAAACCAAAAGATTTGAAATCAACCCAAGCATCTTCAGACATATTTTGGCTGATATAAATATTTACAAGCATACACAGAATAAAAAATCCTGCCCAGCCTAAATTCAATTTGTTCCATACATTATCCGGTAATTGGATTTCTTTGCCTAATAACTTTTTCACCAGTGGCGTATTGAATTGGAATTGTGCAACCAATAAAACAATGGCAAATAAGGCATTAATAATCGTGACTTTCCATTGTAGGTATTTGATTTCATTGAAATAGGCAGTGAGTAAACCAAAAAAGACGACAGCAATCGCCATGATTTTTTGTTGTTTCTCAATCACGCCATATTTCAGTTTTAGTACAACCATCTGAATGATGGTCGCGATCACTAAGACAATAGCTGCTTCACGCACCCCAAACATTTTGTAGGTGATGAAAAAGAGAACAAGAGGAATAAATTCAAGAAGTTGCTTCATATTATGCCTTCATAAATAAACTGTAAAAACGGTAAGTAAATACCAAAATAAATATTTGAAATAATGCTACCAAAATACCAAAAATCACACTTAAAAATGATGTGCCTAGTGTTGTGCCAATGCTATTCGCTAATAGAGGTAAAAGTAAATAAGTGATCAAGGCATAAGTAATGAGTACGGCATTTCGTTTAATACCCGCACGCCACACTTGTAAAGCACTTTGCCCGATAGATTGATTAGAGGCAATATAATGCACAGGTGATAAGCATAAACGAACAAAGAAAAATAAGCCCAATACCATTGAAACAAAGGCTAGAGGAGAGAGTGCATTTTTGCTTAAAAATGAGCTTATGACATCTGCTGTGCCAAATAGCAGTGGTAGGCTCATAAAAATATCTAAAACTACCACACCTAAAAAACGACGTAATGTCAGCATGAGACCTTGATTAATTGGATTTTGATTTTGCTGGCTAATATGATGAATAGTTGCAATACCGAAGGTTGCAATAAAAGACATCAACAATTGTTGGAATACAAAAGATCCAATCAGCGCAGTTGGCTCCACTTTGCTCAACGCATTAATAATATCTTGTTGCGATGGATCAGGATTATTACCCAAACTCGGCATTGGGACACTGACTAATGCATTGATAAATTGTGATGCAATAAAAATCCCAACGAAAAGCAGTACGGTTTTTCGCTGATTACGCATAAAGTTGAGGCTATCTTGAAAAATCTGAGTAAAGTTAATTTGCATACCATATCCCACAATAATAAAACCCCGATTATACAGAGTTTATTGTTTTTTTCATAAAATCAGGTTGTTTAATGGTGATTTAAATTACCATTTTCAAGAGAGTATATCGTTTTATTCGTAAGCATAGCCATTAGGCGGTAGCAGCTTACCATCTAAATAGGCTTGATTTTCAATCAGTTTTAATCGATCTTCAATAAACCATTTAATCACTAAAGGATAAATATTATATTCCTGTTCACGTGTACGAAGTTCAATCTCCTCGACGGTATCTCCAGGGAAAATAGGCACTTTAGCTTGTAATACAATCGCACCGCCATCGATCTCTTCATTGACAAAATGCACGGTTGTACCATGTTCGCTGTCGCCATTTTCAAGTGCTCTTTGATAAGTATGTAACCCAGGATATTTTGGCAGAAGGGAAGGGTGAATATTTAAAATTTTTCCCGCAAAACGTTGTGTGAATGGCTTGGTTAAGATTTTCATGTAACCGGCTAACACAATGAGATCAACATTGAGATCTTCTAAATAATCACCGATAGCCTTATCCATATCGAGATTAGAGGCAAAATCTTGGCGCAAAAAAACTCGGCTAGGAATGCCCGCACTTTTAGCGCGTTCTAAACCAAATGAATCGATTTTATTACTGATGACAGTTACAATCTTTCCTGGAATAAAGCGGGTTTGACAAGCCTCAATTATCGCTTGAAGATTTGATCCTTGTCCTGAAATCAGGACGGCAATTTTTTTCATATTATTCTACATAAAAGAAGGGCGAACCTTTCATTCTGAAATTTTCGCCCTGAGATGGAAAAGAGATATCATTTAATGATAACTTGTGGTTCGTCATCTGTCGCACTTTCGATATGACCGATTAACCAGGCATTTTCACCCGATTGTTTTAAAATCGCTAAAGCGGTTTCCACTTGCGATTGTGGTAATGCAATCACCATGCCAACGCCGCAGTTGAATGTACGGTACATTTCATAGGTTTCAATATTGCCTTTTTCTTGTAACCATTTGAACACTGGTTGCCATTCCCAACTGCTTTCATCAATAACAGCTTTGGTATTTTTCGGTAATACACGAGGGATATTCTCCCAGAAACCGCCACCCGTTAAGTGTGCGATAGCATGGACTTCCGTTTGTTTGATTAAAGCGAGAACAGATTTTACATAGATTTTTGTCGGTGCAAGCACTTGTTCACTTAATGGACGACCATCTAATTGTTCAGTGGCTGGGTTGACGCCAGCAACATCAATGACTTTACGAATTAAAGAATAACCATTTGAATGCGGACCACTTGAACCTAGTGCGATTAAAGCATCACCTACTTTAACTTGGCTACCATCAATGATTTCTGATTTTTCAACCACACCCACACAGAAACCTGCAAGGTCATAATCACCTGCGTGATACATACCCGGCATTTCGGCAGTTTCGCCACCGACTAATGCACAACCAGATTGCACACAGCCTTCAGCAATGCCTTTCACTACATCGGAGGCAACATCTACTTCAAGTTTTCCAGTTGCATAGTAATCTAAGAAGAATAATGGTTCCGCACCTTGCACCACTAAATCGTTAACACACATAGCAACCAAATCAATACCGATAGTATCGTGTTTTTTTAAGTCAATGGCTAAACGTAATTTGGTGCCCACACCGTCTGTACCGGAAACAAGGATGGGTTCTTTATATTTTCCTGGAATGGCACATAATGCACCAAACCCACCTAATCCCCCGATGACTTCAGGGCGAGTTGTCCGTTTTACGTGCGGTTTAATACGTTCAACTAATTCATTACCGGCATTAATATCCACGCCTGCATCTTTATAACTTAATGATGGTTTGCTCACAATGTTATCCTATATTTTTAGGTTAAATGATAAAACGGCGTGATTGTATCAGATTAAGCAAACGTTTGCGATAATGATTTAATTGGGTTTTAACTAAAAAATAACCGCACTTTATTTTAAAGTATAAAGTGCGGTTATTTTTTAATATGTTTTTAGCGATTCGCTAATTCAAAAATCATTGCTTCAGCTTGGCAACTAAATGTGAAGCGAGCCGTTAAATTTGCGCCATTTTCAGTTTCAGTGATTTCACTTTTAATGTCGCAAGGATCGCTTTCTGTTTTGCGAGCTTTTTCAATGAAACGATTAAGTGCCGCTTCAGCTTCAGCTTTATTCGCATAGGTTTGATGAATATCAACAGAACAATCTGAACCGTCAATAATCGTCCCCACATCAACACAACTACAAGTGAGAGATTCTTCTGCTTTGCATGTTACTGTCATAGGATTTCCTTATTTAAAATTAAGATTGGTTCTATTCTAGCATTTTTGAAACGGTCTGCCAAAGTAGCCGTATTTTTTTAATTTAAATATCATTTATTTATCACTGGTCGGAACACTTAAAAATAAATCTAAAATAATTTGCACTCCATTTATTGGAGTTTTAGAATCTCGCGGATTTTTTCATTATTATTAATAACAAAGGTTCCAAATGACAAAATTTAATAAAACGCTATTAGCAACAGCGACATTACTCGCAGCGGGTGGTGCGAATGCAGCAGCATTCCAATTAGCAGAAGTTTCTACATCAGGCCTTGGCCGTGCTTATGCCGGTGAAGCAGCAATTGCTGATAACGCTTCAGTGGTAGCAACCAACCCAGCATTAATGAGTTTATTCAAAAACAACCAATTTTCTGTGGGTGGCGTTTATGTGGATTCTAAAATTCGCATGAGTGGTCCAGTTACCGTTAATGCATTAGGTCGTACTGTTGCTGCAGGCTCTGCAAATCATGATAGTGTTGTACCGGGTTCATTGATTCCGAATATGTATTTTGTGGCACCAATTAATGACAAGTTTGCCATTGGTACTGGAATGAATGTGAATTTCGGTTTAAAAAGTGAATATGAATCCACTTACAATGCAGGTGTATTTGGTGGCACAACAGATTTAAGTGCAATTAACTTAAACTTAAGTGGTTCATATCGTGTGACTCAAGGTTTAAGCGCTGGTGTAGGTTTAAATGCAGTTTATGCCAAAGCAGAAGTTGAACGTCACGCGGGTATTTTAAGTGATGCAGTGAAAAATGTTGCACCATTAGTTCCTGGACTAGTTAAAGCAGGAAAAATTCCTCAAAGTGCTGCCGCATCTTTAGCTCGCTTACAAGGTGTGAATAAAGATACTACATTAACGCATTTACAAGGCTCTGCTTGGGGATTTGGTTGGAACGCTGGTTTAGTGTATGAATTTAATGAACGTAATCGAGTTGGTTTAGCGTATCACTCAAAAGTCGATATCGATTTTGAAGATGATAATGCGGTGAGTGCGAGCCGTACACTTCGTGGTCAAGGCCCTGCAAAAGGTGGATTAACACTACATTTACCAGATTATTTAGAATTATCTGGTTTCCACCAAGTAACAGACAATTTGGCATTACACTACAGCTACAAATTTACACACTGGAGCCGTTTCAAAGAGTTACACGCAACATTTGATGATGGTGAAGTGGCCTTCCATAAAGATGAAAAATACCGTAGCAACTCTCGTTATGCATTAGGTGCAACCTATAACGTTAATGATAAATTAGCTGTTCGTGCCGGTATTGCTTATGATGAAGCTGCTGCGCCAACAGAACATGCAAGTGCATCTATTCCAGATACCGATCGTATGTGGTATAGCGTAGGGGCTACTTATAAATTTACCCCGAATCTTTCTATTGATGCGGGCTTTGCTCACTTACGTGGTAAAAAACTTAACTTTACCGAGCAACAATCAATTGGCAACTTAGCGACTGTTACAGCAAACTATACGTCTAAAGCAAGTGCTAACCTTTATGGTTTAAACTTAAACTACAGTTTCTAATTTGTTAAAAATTTAGCATAATACGTAGCACATCGAATGAATGTTCGGTGTGCTTTTTTCTTATATGGTCCCATAAAAAACGGGAGAAAAATGACCGCACTTTTTTATGCTTATATGGATTCACCAATTGGTCGCTTATTAATGCTTTCTGATGGTGAACATTTAACAAATTTAGATTGTGAATTAGAACAAACCACGCCAAATCCAAATTGGATTTTACGAGAAGATTTACCGCTTTTTGAAAAAGTGCGGTACGCTTTAATGCGTTATTTTAATGGCGAGTCAGAAAGTTTCTCCGATATTCCTTTATCGCCTAAAGGTACCGCATTTCAACAAGCGATTTGGAAAGCATTGCGTCAAATTCCTTATGGTAAAACGGCGAGTTATGGTGGGTTAGCTGAAAGCATTAATAACCCTAAGGCGGTGCGAGCAGTTGGCGGTGCGGTAGGGAGTAACCCCATTAGTATTATCATTCCATGTCATCGTGTATTAGGGAAAAAATGTGAAATCACGGGGTTTGGTGGTGGATTGCCAGCAAAACGTTTTTTATTGAAATTAGAGAATATTCCTTACATCGATAAAGGCGTAGAATACGTTAAACCGAAATTATTGAAGAAATACCACGAATGATCCCACAAACCGAGCAAGCCTTATTAGAAAAAGCGCAATCTATTGCGGGGTTAACCTTTGGCGAACTTGCAGATGAATTAAATATTCCCGTTCCGCCTGATTTAAAACGCGATAAAGGTTGGGTTGGAATGTTGCTTGAAACCGCATTAGGAGCGACTGCCGGCAGTAAAGCAGAGCAGGACTTTTCCCATTTAGGCATTGAGTTAAAAACGTTACCTATTAATGCAGAAGGTTTTCCGTTGGAAACCACTTTTGTGAGTCTTGCCCCCTTGGTTCAAAACTCAGGGGTGAATTGGGAAAATTCGCACGTTCGCCATAAATTATCGAAAGTCTTGTGGATTCCTATTGAAGGCAGTCGAGATATCCCTTTGCGTGAGCGACATATTGGTCAGCCTATCTTATGGCAACCTTCGGCTGAACAAGAACATCAATTACGCCAAGATTGGGAAGAGTTGATGGATTATATTGTGCTCGGAAAGTTAGATCAGATTACGGCACGTATTGGTGAAGTCATGCAGCTGCGTCCAAAAGGTGCAAACAGTAAAGCTATTACGAAAGGCATTGGTAAAAATGGGGAAGTGATTGATACCTTGCCACTGGGCTTTTATTTACGGAAAGAGTTTACAGCAGGCATTTTAAACGCTTTTCTTAATCATAAAAATGGGTAAATCATCACCCATTTTTTTATTTCTCTAAGTGCTGAAAAACACGGAAAAAACCCACCGCACTTTGTAAAGTCTCACCATAAAAAATGAGTGGAATACGATTTCGTTGCCAAGGCGGAATGTCGAGCTCTTGCCAAATTTTTTTCATGGTTTCGGCAGGGCGATTATGCTGTCGTTTTACTTTGCCAGTATAAGCAAATCGTATTTGAATCGATTCTTGTGTATCGGCAAGTTGAACTTGTTTGTCATTCCAATGCACTAAAATGCCTGTCGCATTGCGGACAGCATAAATTGTTCCAAGATTATCGGGCAAGGTAATCTGTTGATTTAATGGCATATCAAGACAAGTTTGCGATAAATCAGCAAATTTTCTCGTTAAATAAAGACATTGTTGATAACGGCGAATAATATGCTCCCCAAGTTGAAATTGGGGGGTTGCATCCGCTTTGGCTTTAATCACGTCATCAATAATATGCGTTAATTGAATCTGCGTTGGCATAGCAATCTGATTTTTAGCCAGCCACATTCGCAAAAGTGCGGTTTGTTTTTGTGATGAATAGTCTAGAAAGTTTAGGAGCGAAAACTGTTTTTGATCCTCAAGAAGATGCAGCTCAAAACAACCTTGTAATAATTCATTAATCAGTTGCTGTTGCTCAAAACAATGTTGTGCGGCACGCTGAACAGCATGATCAAAATGTCCCCAGCGTTGGCGTAATTCAGGCAAAATTTGGTTACGTAAGAAATTGCGATCGTAATGATTATCTTGATTACTTTCGTCTTCGACCCAAGACAGATTTTCTTGCTGAATGTAATCTTCTAATTCATTACGGGTAAAAGAAAGAAGAGGCCGTAAAATAGGCATCCCGAACAATTGACTTTCTTTCTGCATGGCACCTAAACCTTGTAATCCTGCTCCACGTTTTAGCGCCAGCAAAAAAGTCTCAGTTTGATCATTCAAATGATGTGCAGTGACCAGATATTCATCTGGCTGAATATGTTTGAAAATCGTCTGATAACGGGCTTCTCTAGCGCCAGCTTCAATGCCATCATGCATTTCCACTTTGACTTTTTCAATAATAAGTGGAATATCAAATTGTTTACAGAGTTGTTGGCAATGAGCCGTCCAAGCATCCGCATTCGGGCTTAATCCGTGATGGATATGAATAGCTCGCAGACTTAAGTGCGGTCGTTTTTCACTGAGTTTTTTAACTAAAGAAAGCAGTACAGTTGAATCCAAACCACCGCTAAAAGCGATGAGAAGCTTATTGGCGGTGGTTGGGATTTGTGCTTGGAATAACGAAAAAAGATCCATTAGGCAACTTTAACAGCTTTGTAGTTTGTGCTTGGATTTAAGATCTCAAAACGTGCCGCAATAGGTTGGAGTTCGTAAGATTTCAAATCAAAGGTAGTTTTCATTACACCCGCCACGGCATTATTCATTTTTTCAAAAGCTTCAACATCGTTGCCACAGTTTAAGTAATGTGCCAAGAAAGTACCCGCAATTAAATCACCTACACCAACAGGTTCAAAGTTAAATTTGTAAAGTGGACGACTTAAATGCCATACGCCTTCAGGTGTCGCCATAATAATTTCAAAGGTATCAGGATCATTTAATTTACCTGCTTTACCTAAGTGTTTAACCAACACTTTCTTCACACCTTTTGCTACTAATGCATTAGCGGCTTTCAGAACATCATCAAAGGTGTTGATAGGGAAGTCAGAAAGCGTACGAAGTTCGGAAAGATTTGGGGTCATGATGTCCGCACGTGGAATGGCTTTTTCAATTAAGCGTTCGCGTACACCATCCGCCACCACGCAGACTTTTTCTGCATTTGGCATTACAGGATCGCACAAGTAAAGTGCATTTGGATTACGTGCTTTGATTTTTTCTAAAGCATAGATAATTTGGTCAACTTGCTCAGCTGAACCTAAATAGCCAGAAAGCAACGCATCACATTCTTGCAGTTTTCCAATGGCATCTAAACCGTTAGCAATTTCACCAATTTGTTCTTGTGGAATCACCATGCCTGTCCATTTGCCATATTGAGTATGGTTAGAGAATTGCACGGTATTGAGTGCCCATACGTCTACACCTAATAGCTGCATTGGAAAGGTGGCGGATTTATTACCGGCAAAACCATAAACTACGTGAGATTGGATAGCTAATACGTTTTTCATTTTAAACTCCTTTTACGTTATTTTTATTTTAGCATTGATGCATTTTCTAGCATCCATGTATTATTCTTTAAACACAAAAAAGAGCGGTTAAATTAACCGCTCTTTTTATATATTATTAACAATAGCCATAAGACATTAAACGTTCATAACGTCTTTCTAATAGGCCATCTTTGTCGAAGGTATCTAATTCGTTTAATTCTTCAATAAGACATTGTTTTAAATTACGTGCCATTTCATGATAATTACGATGTGCACCACCTAATGGCTCTGGAACGATATTATCAATTAAACCTAGCTCTTTTAAACGATCGGCTGTTAAGCCCATGACTTCTGCTGCGGTAGAGGCTTTTTCTGCGCTCTTCCATAAGATAGACGCACAACCTTCTGGTGAAATAACGGAATAAGTTGAATATTGCAACATATTCACTTTGTCACCCACACCAATTGCTAATGCACCACCGGAACCGCCTTCACCAATTACAGTACAGATAACAGGTACTTTTAAGGTAGACATTTCACGTAAGTTACGAGCAATCGCTTCAGATTGACCTCGTTCTTCCGCACCGATGCCCGGGTAAGCCCCTGGTGTGTCGATAAAGGTAATGATAGGTAAGTTGAAACGCTCAGCCATTTGCATTAAACGTAATGCTTTGCGATAGCCTTCAGGTGCCGGCATACCAAAGTTACGAGTCACTTTATCTTTTACTGTACGACCTTTTTGGTGACCGATAATCATTACCGCTCGCCCATCTAAACGAGCAAGACCACCTACGATTGCTTTATCATCTGCAAAGGCACGATCGCCCGCAAGTTCTTGGAAATCAGTAAAAATATGTTCGATATAATCAAGGGTGTATGGACGATTTGGGTGACGTGCCATACGAGAAACCTGCCACGCATCAAGATTTGCAAAGGTTTTTTTGGTTAATTCATCGCTTTTCTTTTGTAAGCGTTTAATTTCATCGTGTAAATCAATTTTGTCATCAGATGCTGAACGTAACGCTTCAATTTTGGCTTCAAGTTCAGCAATAGGTAATTCAAAATCTAAATATTCTTGGCTCATTTCTTATCCTAAAATATCGTCAAAAGTTGTCCGCACTTTATCAAGATTTAAGGTGCGGTGCAAATGGTTTTCACTGGTTGGAGCGGATTATAAATATTCCTTTTTTAGTAATGATAACAAAAACAAAAATGCGGAACAAATCACGACAGAAGGCCCCGCAGCGGTATCATAAAAGGCGGAAAGGAATAACCCGCCAACGACGGAAAGCATACTGATTAAAATCGCAATAAACACCATTTGTTCAGGTGTTTTGGCAAAACGTCTTGCTGTTGCGGCGGGAATAATTAAGAGAGATGTAATAATCAGGGCCCCAACAAACTTCATACTTAAGGCAATGGTAAGTGCGGTCAAAATCATTAAAATAAATCGTATTTTTTTAATGTTAATGCCTTCCACTTGAGCCAGTTCAGGCGAAACTGTGGTGGAGAGTAAAGCTTGCCAGAAGTAAAGTAGTGTGCTTAATACAATGACGACACCCGCGGCAATGTAAGGTAAATCGTTAAAATTAATGGCAAGCAAATCCCCAAAAAGATAACTCATTAAATCTACGCGGACATTTTTAAGTAAGCCAACCGTGACTACACCAAGAGAAAGACAACTGTGTGCGATAAT
>CAJLFU010000038.1 GCA_905205995.1 uncultured Haemophilus sp.
AGTTGCTCTAATTTCTCTAAGTTTTCTAACTGCGTTGGTACCCATTGCACATATTGTTTAATAAAGCCTGCACGATAAGCATAAATACCAATATGACGAAGATACGCATCAGCCAGTTGAGCCTTTGAGGTATCCTCTAATTGCATAAACTGGTCACGATCGTAAGGCATCACTGAACGGGAAAAATATAAAACGTAGCCATCTTTATCCGTAACGACTTTCACAGCATTTGGGTTAAATAACTCTTCCGCTTCGTAAATTTTTACCGCAAGCGTCGCCATATTCACGTTAAACTTAGCCAAATTTTCGGCTACTTGGCTCACAATGACTGGTGGAATTAATGGTTCATCACCTTGGATGTTAACAATAATTTCATCATCAGCAATGCCTAATTTACTTACTACTTCCGCTAAACGTTCGGTACCCGAATTATGTGCTTCTGATGTCATACACACTTCTGCCCCAAAAGCTTTTGCTGCCTTTTCAACTTGTTCGTTATCTGTGGCAATAATTACTCGGCTCGCGCCTGATTGTTGAGCTTTCTCAAAAACATGTTGAATCATGGGTTTACCGGCAATATCCGCTAAAGGTTTGCCTGGTAAGCGACTCGATGCAAAACGAGCAGGGATAATAACTGTAAATGACATAATCATTCCTTATTTTTTCAGTGTTTCGGCTTTTTCTGCCAACAAAACCGGCACGCCGTTTTCAATAGGATACGCCACTTGCTCAAAAGGGCAAATGAGCCGTTGATTTTCTTGATCGTATTTCAATCTTGCCAAACATCGCGGGCAAGCGATCACTTCTAATAATCGAGGATTAAGTTTCTCACGCATATTTCACTCGAATAGAGTTAAACTAAATGACGGATTTTTTCCCACAATTGTGGAAGTTTTTGGCCTTGGTTTTCAGCCTCCACAATCTCCGCATCAACTGGAACATACCACCAATTCTCTTTAGCAAAAGCTTGGCATTTTACTGCGTCCTTTTCGGTCATAAAGAGCGGTTGGTTTTCAGCGAGTTTTTCTAATAATTGCGGCTCAAAATGTTGATGATCTTGAAAAGCTTTCGTATTTTCTAAACGAATATTTAAATTTTCCAACATCGTAAAAAAACGTTGAGGATTGCCAATTCCCGCGATGGCTGAACCTTGAGTAAATTCACTTAACAAGCGTTTTTCTGCCGTCACTAAATTAATCGCATAATGAGGAACGAGCGTCATAATGGCATCTGAATAAGCATTTTTTCCACCATTAGTAATCACAAAGTCCACATTTTTTAAACGACTTGGTAACTCACGTAAAGGCCCAGCAGGGAGCACAAAGCCGTTCCCTAAAGCGCGCTCTGCATCCATCACCACAATTTCAATATCACGTTGCAACTTATAATGTTGTAATCCATCATCCGAAATAATCAGATCGCAATCCTGTGTTTTCAAAAGTAATTCAATAGCTTGTTGACGATTCGGTGAAATCACTACGGGCACACCTGTTCTTTTGGCGATTAAAACAGGTTCATCGCCCCCTTGAACAGGGTCTGTTTCAGGTGTGACAAGTAAAGGATAGGTTTTAGATTGGCTACCATAGCCACGAGAAATCACGCCTACACGTAATCCTTGTTTTTGTAACTCTTCAACTAACCAGACAACGACAGGCGTTTTACCATTTCCACCAACAGAAAGATTGCCAACAATAATGACCGGTTTCGGAGATTTATAAGAGGATAAGATATTCAGGGAAAATAATGCTCGGCGAATTTGGCTAATCAACCAAAATAGCAGTGAAAAAGGCAGGAGCAACCAAGCTAGCTTTGAATTAGAGTACCAAAAAGGCATTTCATTTATCCTATATTGATTTTGGGCGAACACATTGGTTCGCCCTTATTATTTTATCCGCTAAACTGCATACTGTGTAATTGTTTATACGCACCATCAAGCGCTAATAAATCTTGATGCGTACCACGTTCTTTAATTTCACCGTGTTCAATGACTAAGATTTCGTCGGCATTTTCAATGGTTGATAAACGATGCGCAATCACCAATACCGTACGATCTTTTTTCAGCTCTTCTAATGCAGACTGAATCGCACGTTCAGATTCGGTATCGAGTGCAGAAGTCGCTTCATCTAAAATTAAGACAGGTGAATTACGTAATAACGCACGAGCAATGGCTAAACGCTGACGTTGACCACCAGAAAGACTTGCGCCATTCTCACCAATAACGGTATCAAAACCTTGTGGAAGTTTCTCGATAAACTCTAGGGCATAAGCCGCTTTTGCTGCTTCGATTATTTGCTCACGGCTGTATTTATCTTCTGCTGCATAGGCAATATTATTGGCAATCGTATCATTAAATAAATGCACTTGTTGAGAAACCACTGAGCAATTCTCACGTAAATTAGATAAACGATAATCTTGAATTCTCACGCCATCTAATAAAATCTCACCTTCATCAATATCGTAGAAACGCGTCACTAAATTAGCAATGGTTGATTTACCCGAACCTGAACGCCCCACTAAAGCCACGGTTTTGCCTGCGGGCACATAGAAAGAGATATTATTTAAGGCTTTCTCTTCTTTACCCTCATAAGCAAAACTTACATTTTTAAATTCTAAATCACCTTTTGCGGGTTCGGCTTTATATGTGCCATTATCTTTTTCAGTTTCTAAATCTAAGATAGAAAATAATGTCTGACAGGCCGCCATGCCTCGTTGGAATTGGGAGTTTACATTCGTCAACGATTTTAACGGACGCATCATCGCTAACATAGAAGAAAAGACCACTGTGAAAGAACCCGCAGTTAAATTATCATCAGCAATTAATGGTGTCGTTGCCAAATAAAGCACAGCAGCTAAAGCCAAGGAAGCAATCACTTGCACAACAGGATCTGAAATAGCATCGGCAGTCACCATCTTCATACCTTTACGACGCATATCGTTACTGACTTTATCGAAACGCTCTTCTTCCACTAATTGCCCACCAAAAGAAAGCACCACTTTATGCCCTTTCAGCATTTGTTCCGTTGCAGAGGTTAATTCCCCCATGGAATCTTGCATATTTTTACTAAGCTTACGGAAAATCTTAGATACCATGCGAATCAGTACTGCAATAATCGGGCCAATCACAAAAAGCACAAGTGTTAACTCCCAACTGGTATAGAACATCACAACAAGCAACGAAATTAAATAGGCTCCTTCGCGAACAATCGTCACTAATGAACTAGATGAAGAGTTAGCAATCATTTCTGAGTCGTAAGTAATACGAGAAAGTAATTTTCCTGTTGAATTACGATCAAAAAAGCTCACTGGCATAAACATTAAATGTTTAAACAAACGGCGGCGCATAATCATCACTACTTTACCGGATACCCACGCTAGGCAATAAGTAGAGACAAAGTTGGTCACCCCACGCAATATAATCATGCCAACAACAACAAATGCCATCATTTTCAAGAAAGAATGATCGGCTTTTCCGAAACCATCATCAAGCAAAGGCTTAAGCATATAAATCAAACCTGAATCTGCTAAAGCATTAAAAATTAAAGCAAAAGCGGCGACTAATAAGCCTGATTTAAACGGTGAAATCATCGGCCATAAACGCTTAAAAGTTTGTGTGGTTGAGAAATCTTTATCTTGCATAGCTTATTCTTACATCAATTATCTTAAAAAATTGGCTGCATTGTACCTGTTATTTCGGGGATAATCCAATTACACGGGCAAACCAAGGTGAAAAATCTCCTCTCGCCTTTTCAATTTCAATGCCATTTTCAGTAAAATTTAACCTTATATGACCTGAAATAGCGGTATTTTCGACCGCACTTTGATAACGATTTAACCGTTCAATCACGGTTGGATGAGGAAAATTCCACGCATTCCATCGTCCACTTGAAATTAAGGCTATATCTGGTTTTATCTGAGCCAATAAAAACTCGCCTGTTGAAGTTTTGCTACCATGATGCCCCACTTGTAACACATTAATTTTGCCTATGTTTTCAGCAAATGCTCTTTCTGTCGCCACATCCGCATCACCGGTTAAAAAGATCTTGTACTGTCCATCTGTTAGTAAAATTACGCAAGATTGCGGATTCTCCGCCCTATCTGTTATTTGCGTTGGTGAAAGAACTTTAAAATCAAGCCCTCGCCACTGCCATTGTTTCCCCTGAAGACAAAAAGTACGGTGCGTTTCGCCATAGTTTTTACGAGAAGGTGTGAGCAGCTCAATCTCTGGGTATGCGGCTAAAATTGCTTTAGCGCCGCCCGAATGATCATTATCATCATGGCTTAAAATCAAGGTTTCAAGTTCGATACCTTCCCGTTGAAGATAAGGCAATATTTCCAATTCCGCCATAGAAGATGCCCCTATCCCACTCTGCCATGCGGGCCCCGTGTCATACAATACACCTTTCTCCTCTTTCACAACTAAGGTTGCTAAACCTTGTCCCACATCTAAGGTATCTAACTGCCATTTGGGTTTCGTGAGATATCGATACCCAAGCGTGCTAATACAAACACTAAAAACAAGAATTACGCCCCAAATAGCTCGTTTATAATCTTTTGGTGATAAGATTTTTGTATGATTTAACGTAAAAAATCGATGCGATTTTAACGGTGTGTTTTTTGTTTCCTCTTGAGATGCAAAATACAATCTACCTAACATTCCACCAAAAATAAGGCTTAAAAGTGCGGTCAGAATAAGAGATAAATTAATTGAAATCGGCATATACGAGCCTTGGAAAAAGCTGAGGCATTGTGTAATACCTTGAGCAATCACATTTGAAAAATGCCAAGAAGAAAATGCACCATGGGTCAACACCGCAAAGAGAATCAAGGGTACAAGTAAGAAGCTATACAAGGGCACTGCAATTAAATTTGCTAAGAATCCACTTAATGCCAAGCCATTAAAAAAGAAAAGCTGAATGGGCGTAAATAAAATCAACAGCCCTAACTGCAAATGAAACAAGCCTAAAATCCACCGCACTTTGCGGGATAATTTTTGATGTCGCCATTCAATGATTGATAAGGGAACATATCGGTACCATACAATCAAACAGGTAACAGCACCAACTGAAAGCCAAAAGCTCACCGAAAGCGGCATAAGCGGATCACAAAAAAGCAAAAATGCCACCACCAAACACAGCATTTGCAAAGGCGTGTAATATCGTCGCGAAAATTGAAGGATTGCAATAAAAAGTAATGCCATCATTGCACGAAAGGTCGGTAAACTAAATCCGGCTAAATAGGCATAACCTAAAGCAATCAAGACACCAAAGTAAAGAGGAAACCAGGGCGAAATAAAGCGTGTTGGCAGTGCGAGTTGCAATAATCGAGCAAAGAAAAAGCCTATCCCCATTGCTAAACCGATATGGAGTCCTGAAATAGCAATTAAATGTGCTGTATTCGTTTGTTGATAAACCAGCCACGTTTTATTATCCAGCCAAGCCCGCTCACCAAATGCCAATGCGATAAGTAAACCTTGTAAAGAAAGCCCTTCCGTCTGTTTGAGGCTATTCTGTAAAAAATCTGTGCGAAAAGAAAAATCGTCTCCAATTTTAACCGCACTTTTCACATTCCCTACGGCAATAATCCTTTTGGAAAAATACCATTGCTGTCGATCAAATCCTCCATGATTTAATCTCGCCGAAATAGGACGAAGCTTTACATCCGCCCGCCAAGCTTCGCCAAGTTGTGGTTTTTCTGACGTTCTCCAATTAATAAAAATTTGTTGTTCTTTCCCATCAAATAAAGACGTCATAGCAACCAACGTTTGATAATCTTGCTGATGAAGAATTTCTGAAATGTGAAGATCTAACATGATTTTATTCGGTAAACTTGAAATTCTCTCTGCTTGTCCCAATAACGATAAAGCTGGTGAATGCGCATAAGCCAAAGTAATCAAAAAAAAGATACCGCTCATGCAAAAATTTCTGACTTTAAAATAATTGAACCAATGGAAACAAAATGCGGTCATAACCAACAATAAAATGCTCAGCCCCGCTCGTTGCCAGGTAAACAGTAAAAAATCAGGCACAATAAGCAAAGAAAAGGCTGAAATGATGAGCATAATGCACAGTTGAAATAACGTGAGTTTCATTTGGAGTGTGATTTATAGCGAGAAAATAAGGCAACCTAGCCTTAACCTCATAAACAAACAAATAATTACGCCATTTTTTGCGATCTCGATCGCAAAATTTAAATTTCCAAGCTAAATTTATTTGCTAAATAGATGAAGTTCTGCTATTTATATCGCCCTTAAAATAACTAGGTTCTTATATCAGCTATTTTTAGCAATAAGAACTCATCACAAAAACAAGACAGGACGTCATTAAATTCTGTACCATTATTAGGAGTTATCAATGTCTAAGGCATCTCTAAGTTTGCTGGATTTAGCTGGTGTTACACCTTATCAACCAAAGAAAGGTGAAGAATACATGAATGAAGATCAAATTCTTCATTTCAGAAAAATTTTAACTGCATGGCACGAGCAAATTGTGGAAGAAGCATCAAGAACTGTTGCTCATATGCAAGATGAAGCTTCAAACTTCCCAGATCCAGCTGACCGTGCGACCCAAGAAGAAGAATTCAGTCTTGAATTACGTAACCGCGATCGCGAACGTAAATTAATGAAAAAGATTGAATACACATTGAAAAAATTAGATACCGATGATTTCGGTTATTGCGATTCTTGTGGGGAAGAAATTGGCATTCGTCGTTTAGAAGCTCGCCCTACCGCTGATCTTTGTATCGATTGCAAAACCCTTGCTGAAATTCGTGAAAAACAAGTCGCAGGTTAATTGATTCAAATAACCTAACGAAAAAGTGCGGTCAAAAACAACCGCACTTTTCGTGTTTTTATCAAATGCGCATTTAACATTGAGAATGGAGTAAATTATTCTTACTTATATAAAAAATTTATTTGGTAAAAAAACTAAAAAAGAAACTGAAACCAATATAAATTCGTCTACCAAAAAGACGGCGCCAAAAACCGAAAAACCGAACATTTCAAAAACAGAGCGTTCACAACCCAAGATCGCCCCGTCCTCTTCTCACCACAAAAAAACGAACACCCAAGCGCATCGTTACGACAAACATATCGTTAAAGCCTCTCATTTTGGTATTACCCCACGTATGTTTAGCCGTAATGCCATTACCGTGGTAGAAAAATTGCAACGTCAAGGTTATGACGCTTATATCGTTGGGGGCTGTTTACGTGATTTATTATTAGGTAAACATCCAAAAGATTTTGATGTGGCAACGAATGCACGTCCCGACCAAATTCAAGCGGTATTTCAACGTCAATGCCGTTTAGTTGGTCGTCGTTTCCGTCTTGCGCACATTATGTTTGGTCGCGATGTGATCGAAGTGGCCACATTCCGTGCTAGCCATTCGGATGCGCGCAGCGAAAGTCAAGCGAAACAAAGTGATGAAGGGATGTTATTACGTGATAACGTGTATGGCACCATTGAACAAGATGCAGAGCGTCGTGACTTTACCGTAAACGCCCTTTACTACGATCCGCAAGATAATACGTTGCGTGATTATTTCAACGGAATTGATGACCTGAAAAACGGAAAATTACGTCTGATTGGCGATCCCGTTACCCGTTATCAAGAAGATCCTGTGCGTATGCTACGCTCTGTGCGCTTTATGGCGAAATTGGATATGTTCTTGGAAAAACCAAGTGAACAGCCAATTCGTGAGCTTGCACCATTGCTGAAAAATATTCCACCCGCGCGTTTATTCGATGAGAGCTTAAAGTTATTGCAGTCTGGTAATGGCGTAAAAACCTATAAATTACTGCGACAATACGGCTTATTTGAACAGCTTTTCCCAAGCTTAACGCCTTATTTCACCGAAAAAGAAGACAGCCTTGCGGAACGCATGATTTTAACTTCGTTAAATTCAACTGATGAACGTATTGCCGATAAATTACGCATTAATCCAGCCTTCTTATTTGCGGCATTCTTCTGGTATCCATTGCGTGAAAAAGTGGATGTACTAAAAAATGAAGGTGGCTTAAACAATCACGATGCCTATGCCCTTGCGGCAAATGAAGTGCTTGATCAATTATGCAGATCATTAGCTGCACCTCGCCGTCATACATCCGTCATTCGTGATATTTGGATGTTGCAATTACAACTGCTTAAACGCACAGGTTCTCACCCTGCTCGCACAATGGAACATCAAAAATTCCGTGCGGCCTTTGATTTATTGGCGATGCGTGCTGAAGTAGAAGGTAGCGAAACCGTTGAACTCGCAAAATGGTGGCACGAGTACCAACTTAGCAATCAAGAACAACGTCGTCAACTGGTTCAAGAGCAACAAAAATTGCATCCTGCACCGAAGAAAAAATATTACCGCAGACGTAAACCTAAGGCGGCTAACTAATGGTTCAAGTGTATATCGCCCTTGGCAGCAATTTAAATACGCCGACAGAACAATTAAATTCGGCATTAGAGGCAATTTCTGCGCTACCTAATACCGAATTAAAATCGGTCAGCGGATTTTATCAAAGCAAACCATTAGGCCCGCAAGATCAACCGGATTATGTGAACGCAGTGGCAATGATCGAAACTACTCGCCCACCTTTAGCTTTGCTCGATGAATTGCAACGTATCGAAAATGAACAAGGTCGCGTGCGTTTACGTCGTTGGGGTGAGCGTACACTGGATTTGGATATTTTGCTTTATGGTGATCAAATCATTCAAAATGAACGCTTAACGGTTCCTCATTACGATATGAAAAACCGCGAATTCGTGATTGTACCGCTTAATGATATCGCACAAGATTTAGTTTTACCGGAAGGCGAAAAAGTCGCAGATTTGGTGAAAGCGTTTGAAAATCATCAAATGCATAAAATCAAAAACAGCGAGAAAATTGACCGCACTTAACTCAAAATAAAAGGGCTGATAGTGAATATCAGCCCTTCTTTTTTACCTATCAAATTAAGCGGCAACGGAAACAAAGATTTCTGTGCCGATAATCACACAAATAAAACCAACCAACATTGGGACAGACATACGTTTTACGATTTCAAATGGTGAGATTTTGCCCATACCTGACACAGCCACAACCACACCAGAAACTGGTGATAAACCACGACCTAAGTTAGAGGCTTGTAACATTGGAATGGTTAAGAACGCTGGGTTAACGCCCATTTGAGTGGCTAATTTTGGAATTAACTCTGCAAAAGCATAGAACGCCGCGTTACCTGAACCTGTCGCCATGGTGGCTAAAATGGTAATCACCGCAAGCACTAACATCATAAAGAACGCTGAACCGCCGAAGGATTGAGCAGAGTCGATTAAATTAGTGATAAAGCCGATTGTACTTAAACTTTGCGCAAATACACCCGCTGCCACTAAAAGCATCACCACGCCCGCAAAGGCATCTGCCATACCGCGATATGCCACCACGAGGTTATCAAAGGTTTGTTTGGCGTTGAAGCTACGTAAGAAATCCACTATGGCAGTAATGATAAAGCAAAGCACCATCACAGTGACGATATGTAAATTTGGTAAGCCCCATTTACCATCAAAAATCAACACGCCAATAATGGGTAATAATGGCAAAATCGCGTAGTAGTTTGGTGCTGTGGTTTTAATTTCATCTGCATTAATGCGTTCTACTTGCACACCTTCTTTTTTATCTAAATAACGCTGCCAGAAGAAGTGTGCCACAGCAATCCCTAAAATCGCAAAAATCGAAACCGGCAATGCGGTGCCAAAGGCAAACTCACCTAAAGGAATTTTTGAAATCTCAGCAGAAAGCACCACGTCGCCTGATGTTGGGGAAAGGATAATGGAAATTGGTGATGCACAAATTGCTGCCGCAGCCCCACGTGAAATCCCCACGTTGACCATCACAGGGAATAATGTCGCCATTAATAACACGCCCAAGCCTGTTGCAGATGACACAGCAAAAGACATCAAACATGCAAGGAAGTAAGCAAACACCATTAAAATATAAGGTGAACGGATATTTTTCAGTGGTTTTGACACCAATTTCACCACCACATCGTTCGCACCAAGATGGGTCATGTACACAGAGAAGCCACATAACACCATAATCATCAAGCCTAAGCCGCCGCCACGATTACCGAGTAGATATTTCACATATTCTAAAATATCAAAATAGGTGGAACCGGTGCTTTTCACGCCATCCGGTAAAATCGAATGTCCCATCAGTACTGAAATGAATAACAAGACCAAGCCACCGAACATCAACACGCCAGTCGCTGAATAGCCTTTCACGATATAATATGCCACCAAAACAATGGCAATCAAACCTATAATCAGATCCATAATTTACCTCTTTATTAAAATAATAATATCAGCAAGATAGCGATTGAATTGACAGTTGTAAATCAGTTCAATACGAAAATTTGAGGTAGATCACAAAAAGAGTTTTGGAGAGAACGTGCGGTTGGTTTTGGAGGTGTTTTAAACCTAAAAAATTAATAACGTTTCAAAAGAAAAATGATAGCGTAAGAACGACCTTACGCTATCATAATAAAGAGGAAAATCACGATTATGAGTTTTATTTAGCGCGATTAACAGTTCGAACACACAAAGACGCAGGTCAAACACCCACAAACCAATGTCATCTGCGAGCGTTTTCACAAAACGATTTTGCAAGAGTTTTATTAGGTTACTTTTAGAATGAGTTTTTAAACGGGAGACTGTCAGATTGGGTTTGATCTTCTACACATTATTCTGTTTGTTCTTTGACTTTTTTGCCGTTATTCCATTCGATTACGCGGTAAGGGGTCGCAACACCATTTTCATTCCGGAAAAACACTTCCTGGCCGTGTTTTACTTTACCGTTCATTTCTTGCATATGTACTTCTAGGCCATTTTTATATTGCCAAATGACAACTAACTTACCACTTTCATCGTATTCGTGGGAAAAGCCATCTGCTAAGTTATTTTTATAGTCAATAGCCGCTTTTACTTTACCATTTTCCCAGTAGTGCATAATTTTGCCATGTATTTCACCTTGATTATTATAGCGCATCGTACTTTTTAGTTTGCCGCTCGGATAGTAAACCGGTGATTCACCAATGACTCTGCCATTTGGACCAATAGTGAATACATTTTTAACCACATTTGAACCGTCATGATAAGTGACACAACGTTGGTTGCCATTGTTATCAAATGTGCATTCGCCTGTTGGATCAAAAGCATAAACATTTCCAGCAATCGTTGCTAATGAAATTAACCACCATTTTTTCATAAACTTTTCCTTTTAATAGAGAGAAATGAATTATCTCAATTCTAGCATAGTTTTCTAAAAGTTGAGTGAATTTCTATAGTATGTTGAGGTGACTTTTTATTGTTGCCTATTTTATGTCAGCAATAGTATTCAAAACCCGCTTATCAGACACCTGATACTTCGTGCCTAACTGCTGAGCAAATAAACTCACACGCAATTCCTCAATCATATAACGAATTTCTACCACTTCATCAGAAATAGGTTTAGATTTTGGCAGTTTAGCGAGCAATTGTTGGTAAGCCTGTTGCACTTGTTCCACGCGTAGCATCGCCGCACGATCTCGATTTACATCTTGAGCCAGTTTATCAATGCGTTTATCAACGGCTTGCAGATAGCGCTGTAAATCAGGTAAGCGATCATAACCGCTCTTTTGCACAAAGCCTGGATAAATCAGTCCGCTTAATTGCGCTTTAATATCGGAAAAGGCAAAGGCCATAGTAAAATCCATTTTGCCTTTTAAACGTTGGTTTAAGGCGTGATTGAGAGAAAGGATTTGTTCCACTTTCTGTGCAATATCCACGGTCACTTCGTTAAGGTTTTCTCGAACAAAATCACGCAATTTTTCAAAGCCTGCTTCATCCCAAACAAAACCGCCAAAATCGGCAATCAGTTTATCCACGGCACAAGCGATACAGTCATCAATCAAATCCAACACACGACCAAACGGAGTAAAATACAGACCCAATTTAGCCTTATTCGGTAATTTTTCATGCAAATATTTAATCGGTGACGGTACATTGAGTAACAACAAACGACGCAAACCTTGTTGCATTGCCACTGCTTGCTCAAACTCTGTTTCAAACAGTTTGATACCTACCGCATCTTTTTCATCCACAAGGGCTGGAAAAGCTTTGACGCTGAAACCACGTTGTTTTTGTTCGTAACATTGTGGTAAATCTGCAAAACTCCAAATATGCAGCCCGCTTTGTTCAATGCCATCATCTGCCACAGCAGAAATACTTTCCTGTACACGATCTTTTAAGTTGAATTTCAGCTCATCCAAATTCATGGATTCGGCGATTTTCTTGCCATTTTCATCTACTACACGGAACGTCATTTTCAAATGGCTTGGGATTTGTTCCCAATTCCAATGTTCCGCTTCTACGGTAACGCCCGTCATACGACGCAATTCATAAATCAGCGTATCTAATAACGGTTTTTCTAACGGCACGGCTCGACTTAAAAAAGCTTGGGCATAATTAGGTGCAGGCACGAAATTACGACGATAAGATTTCGGCAGCGATTTGATCAGCGCAATCACCAATTCTTCACGCAAGCCTGGAATTTGCCAGTCAAAACCTGTCATTTCCACTTGGTTGAGCAATGGCAACGGAATATGCACTGTCACCCCGTCCGCATCAGTACCCGGTTCAAATTGATACGTCAGTTTAAGTTTTAAATTACCTTGATGCCAGAAATTCGGGAAATCCAGCTTGCTCACTTGTTCCGCATCATCATTAATCAAGAATGAACGTTCAAAATTAAGCAATTCAGGATCTTTTTGCTGTGCCTTTTTCCACCACGTATCAAAATGTTTTTGAGAGACTACTTCTGTGCCAATACGCTGATCGTAAAATTCAAAAAGCGTACGATCATCCACCAAAATATCGCGGCGGCGGCTTTTGTGTTCCAACTCTTCTACTTCTCGAACGAGTCGTTGATTTTCTTTGAAGAATTTATGTTTGGTATTCCAATCCCCTTCCACTAAGGCAGATTGAATAAAGATCTCACGACTTACCGTTGGATCAATAGCACCGTAATTCACGGGCCGTGCAGCTACAATCGGCACACCGTAAAGCGTGACTTTTTCATCTGCAATCACGGCGCCACGGGATTTTGACCAACGAGGTTCTGAATAGGATTTTTTGATTAGATGCTCGGCAAGTGGCTCGATCCATTCCGGCTCGATTTCCGCCACCATACGCCCCCAAAGTTTGGAGGTTTCCACTAACTCTGCCGCCATCACCCATTTCGGTTGTTTTTTGAAAAGCACAGAATTGGGGAAAATTGCAAAATGGGCATTACGTGCGCCAAGATATTGTTGTTTCTCCGCTTCTTTTAAACCGATATGAGAAAGCAAACCGCTTAAAAGTGCGGTATGAATTTGCTGATATTCTGCTTTTTCGGAATTAATCGGCAAGCCCATTTCACGCACGGTTAAACGAATTTGATGATAAATATCTTGCCATTCGCGAATACGTAAATAATTTAAGAAATCCTTTTGGCATTGGCGACGGAATTGGTTTTTACTCAATTCTTTTTGTTGTTCTTGTAGATAACGCCAAAGATTGAGGAAAGCCAAGAAATCTGATTTTTTATCCGCAAAACGACGATGTTTTTCATCGGAAGCTTGCTGTTTTTCTTGTGGTCGCTCACGCGGATCTTGAATGGATAACGCGGCAACAATAATCATCACTTCATGTAACGCACCTTGTGAGACAGCACTCAGCAACATCTTCGCTAAACGTGGATCCACAGGGAGTTGAGCTAATTGACGACCTGCAGCCGTTAATTGACGTTTCTCACCTGATTTGGTGCGAACCATTTCAAACGCACCCAATTCTTCCAACAGTTTTATACCATCTTGAATATGGCGTTTATCTGGTGCATCAACAAACGGGAAAGCTTCAATATCATCCAAGCCCAATGCTGTCATTTGCAAAATAACAGAGGCTAAATTGGTGCGTAGAATTTCAGGATCGGTAAATTCAGGACGAGAATTAAAATCCTCTTCCGAATATAAACGAATACAAATCCCTTCACTTACACGACCACAACGACCTTTACGCTGATTAGCAGAGGCCTGTGAGATAGGTTCAATCGGTAAACGTTGTACTTTGGTGCGATAACTATAACGGGAAATACGCGCTGTACCTGGGTCAATCACATATTTAATGCCTGGCACGGTCAATGAGGTTTCTGCAACGTTGGTCGCCAACACAATACGATTTAATCCGCTTGGATGGAAAATTTTATTTTGTTCTTGCGCAGACAAGCGTGCAAAGAGCGGTAGAATTTCCGTGTGTTTTAGATTTTGTTTTTGTAAAGCTTCGGCGGTATCACGAATTTCGCGCTCACCGTTCATAAAGATCAAAATATCGCCTCGACCTTCCGCTTGCAGTTCATCCACTGCATTGAGAATGCCTTGTAGCTGATCTTGATCGTCTTCTTCCACTACGGGACGATAACGCACTTCAACAGGATAGGTTCTGCCCGAGACTTCGATAATCGGGGCATTGTTGAAATGTTTAGAAAAACGTTCCACATCAATGGTCGCAGAAGTGATGATAACCTTTAAATCACGACGACGTGGTAAAAGCTGTTTCAGGTAACCGAGAATAAAATCGTTATTTAGGCTACGTTCGTGAGCTTCATCGATAATCAAACAAGAATATTGATTGAGAAAACGATCGCTTTGAATTTCTGCTAACAGGATCCCGTCAGTCATCAATTTGATTTGTGTATCATCACTGATTTGATCGTTAAAACGAACCTTATAACCAACTAAACCGCCAAGCTCAGTTTCCAGTTCTTCCGCAATACGCGCCGCCACTGAACGAGCAGCAATACGGCGTGGTTGAGTATGACCAATCATGCCTAAATTGCCGAAACCTAATTCCAAACACATTTTCGGCAATTGAGTGGTTTTACCCGAACCCGTTTCCCCTGCCACCACAATGACCTGATGTTCAGAAAGCAGTTTTTGAATTTCGGCTTTGCGTTGACTAACCGGCAAACTCTCTGGAAAAACAATCGGATTTTTGACCGCACTTTTACGATTTTCTACACGTAATTGAGCCTGTTCAATCTGCTGCTGGATTTCAGCGGCAACAGCTTGTTGAGCCTCTTGGCTTTTAATTTTTCCAATACCATGAATGCGGGCGGATAAACGACGTTGATCCACCAGCATGATATCCTTGAGTTTTGAAAAGAGAGATTGTTGTATCGGATTTAATTCACGTTTGACTGATTTGTTCTTCATACTGATTTACTTTTAAAACCACCGTAAGCCAAGCAAAGCCAACCAATTAAAAATAACGTTCCGCCAATCGGTGTCACCCAAACAAGGAATTTGCCCGCACCAAGTGCGAGCGCATAAAGGCTGCCACTAAAGAGCAGAATACCGTACGCCCAAGTCCCTGCAGCAAGATTAACCATTTTGTTTGCAACCAATGATTCACGGCATAATTGCAAAATGCCAATCGCTAAAATCGCAATGGTGTGGAACATTTGATATTTCACACCCGTTTCAATCCACGCTAATTCTTTCGGCTCTAAAACCTTGCTTAATCCATGTGCCGCAAAAGCACCAATCGCCACACACAAAAAACCGCTTAATCCCGCGATAAATAACCATTTATTTTTCATTTAAAATTTTCCTATTAATACCGCTAAAATCCCTGCGGCGATTAGTGGTCCCACCGGAATACCGCCTAAAAAAGACACACCAATAATCGTACCAATTAATAATCCTGTCACTAAAACAGGTTGTTCACTCATTAATGGCACGCCTTTCCCCGCAAGCCATGCGACGAATACCCCTGTTAAAATAGAAACGCCCATTTTCCAGTTTAAAAATGAACTGAGATCGGGCAGTTGGATTTTTCCCGACACTAACGGTGCAAGCACACCAATCGTTAAGATGATGATCCCAATTTTGACACCGTATTGTTCAAGTATGGGAATGTATTTGGATAATAAGGTTTGCTGCATAATTAACAGCACGGCGGCTGAGATGGTAATCGCGCTATTTTGGCTAATTAAACCTAAAACAATTAAGAAAACCAATAACAACGCGAGCATATTGAGTTGTAATGTCATAATACCTCTAAAGTGCGGTCAA
>CAJLFU010000039.1 GCA_905205995.1 uncultured Haemophilus sp.
TTTATATTACTGAATAATTACTCATCCAAGAAACTTCTCAATGTTTCTGAACGACTTGGATGACGTAATTTACGCAATGCTTTCGCTTCAATCTGACGAATACGCTCACGAGTTACATCAAATTGTTTACCCACTTCTTCAAGTGTATGGTCAGTATTCATATCAATACCAAAACGCATACGTAACACTTTCGCTTCTCGAGGGGTTAATCCTTCTAACACTTCATGAGTTGCCACTTTTAAGCTTTGTGCGGTTGCAGAATCTAATGGCAATTCAAGGGTTGAATCCTCGATGAAGTCACCTAAATGTGAATCATCGTCATCACCAATTGGGGTTTCCATAGAAATAGGTTCTTTCGCAATTTTAAGCACTTTACGAATTTTATCTTCTGGCATTCCCATGCGTTCAGCAAGCTCTTCTGGCGTCGCTTCACGTCCCATTTCTTGTAACATTTGACGAGAAATACGATTTAATTTGTTAATCGTTTCAATCATATGAACAGGAATACGGATTGTACGCGCTTGGTCCGCAATCGAACGAGTAATGGCCTGACGAATCCACCAGGTTGCATAAGTGGAGAATTTATAACCACGGCGGTATTCAAATTTGTCTACCGCTTTCATCAAACCGATATTCCCTTCTTGAATTAAATCCAAGAATTGTAAACCTCGGTTGGTATATTTTTTCGCAATAGAAATGACTAAACGTAAGTTGGCTTCAACCATTTCTTTTTTCGCACGGCGAGCTTTTTGTTCACCACGAGATACCGCATCGCAAATCTCACGCATTTGTTGGATGGTAAGATTAGTTTGCTGTTCAATATTCGCTAAGTTATCTAAAGATAAACGAATACGCTCTTCATATTTTGGTAAACGTTTTGCCCAAGCTTTCGTTGATTTTAATGCTTTTGCTACCCATGCATCACTGCTGCCATTAGCAATAATCAGTGCCTCAAATTCATCTTTTGGCATACCCGCAATATCAACTAATACTTTTTGTAGTTGACGCTCTTCTGAACGTACACGTTTCATCATATTCTTCATTGATAAAACAAGTATATCGAATTGTTTAGGCACTAAACGGAATTGTTTAAAAATATCTGCGAGTAGAGCAATTTGATCTTTTGCGCGTTTACCACTGCGTCCGTGTTTTGCAATAGTCGCCAATGTTTTAGTATGTTGCTCTCTTAATGCCGCAAATCTTTCACGCGCTACTTCAGGATCGATGCTGTTATCTGAATCACTGTCATCTGAACTTGAGCTGCTATCGCTTTCATCTTCCTCATCGCTCTCATCATCAATGTCTGCAACAGATTCGGTGCTTTCATCTTCGTCAACGAAATTCTCACCAACATTCGCTGCTTCCTCCGCGGCAATATTTGGATCCACAAAGCCGGTAATTAAATCAGCTAAACGATAATTACCCGCTTCTACTTGATCATAATTATCTAATAATTCAGTTAACGCTTCTGGGTACGCCGCAATGGCGGTTTGAACTTCGTCAATCCCTTCTTCAATACGTTTTGCAATGCTGATTTCATCTTCACGGGTAAGAAGATCAACCGTTCCCATTTCACGCATATACATACGTACAGGATCGGTTGTACGACCAATTTCAGATTCCACATTTGATAAAATTTGCGTTGCTTCTTCCACCGCATCTTCATCTGGAATCGTGTCATTCAACATCATTTCGTCACTTTCCGGTGCTTCATCCAGAACCGGAATACCAGCATCATGCTGTAAAGTTTGCAACAACTTATCGTAATATTCTGGATCGATCAAATCTTCTGGAAGCAAGTCATTAATCTCTGCATAAGTTAAATAACCTTGCGTACGACCTAATTCCATAAGTTGTTCAATTTGTTCTGAATATTGCTCGGCGGTAGATTGTTGATTTTGTTCCATTTTTATTCCCGTTTTGCGTTATTTTTGGAAGATAAAAGCCCTTGTTTTGAACAGGAGATTTTACCATTGTTATGACGGATTAACTAACTGTTTTTTCTGCTCTTCTTTTCCCTTGAGCAAATTTACTAAAATTGCTCGTTCTTGATCAGTTAAGCCTTCCGTCCTTTCTTTGGCGATAAGCATCTCAATATCACGTTCAATCGCTTGAATATTCAATCGACGATAGTTTTGAGAGAATGCATTAATGATTTCTAAGTCGTCTAGTAGATGATCCCAAGACGCCAATATTTCAAGGGGTTTGCTGAATTCTGTATCGCGAAAATATTCTAAAATTTGCCCTGTTGTAATACCTTCTCGTTCACGACAAAGTGCGGTCAATTTTTCGAGTAATTCATAACCCGCCTCATGCTTTAAGGCTTGCAAACCGACATCCGAAATACGATTCACCAATTGTGAATTCTGTAATAACAGCGAAATCACCACACGCATTGGCGTTTTCTTAATGGTTTTTGGTGGCGTTTTAGGTTTGGGTTCAGACTTATCTATTTGATTTGGAATTAAGCTTTCAAGCTGTGATTGATCAAAGATCCCAAGCTTTTGCGCCAACATATTGCGTAATGACAAGCGCAACATATCACCAGGAATTTGACGAATTAAAGGCGCCGCCAGCGCTACTAGCTTGCCTCGTCCTTCTTGCGTAGAGAAATCCACCTGCGGACTTAAATGCGCGAATAAGAATTCTGTGAGAGACTGAGCTTGATCAATATACTCTTCAAACTTTTCTTTACCATATTGACGAATATAAGTATCCGGATCTTCTCCATCGGGTAGGAAAATAAACTTAATTTGTCGCCCGTCTTCCAGATAAGGTAAGGCGTTTTCAAGTGCGCGCCAAGCAGCATCACGCCCCGCTCTATCGCCATCGTAGCAGCAAATGACTTGTTCTGTTGAACGGAACAATAATTGAATTTGCTCCGAGGTCGTTGATGTCCCAAGAGAAGCCACCGCATAATTCACACCAAATTGCGCTAATGCCACCACATCCATGTAGCCTTCAACCACCAGTAATTTTTCTGGCTCATCATTGATTTGTAAGGCTTCATACAAGCCATAAAGTTCATTACCTTTATGGTATGTAATGGTTTCGGGTGAGTTCAAATATTTGGGTTTTTCATCCGTTAAAACACGTCCACCAAAAGCGACCGTACGACCACGTTTATCCCGAATCGGAAACATAATACGATTACGGAATTTATCGTACACATTGCCACGATCATTGCGAGAAAGCATGCCTAAATCAAATAGCTTTTTCTGTTCTTCTCGATTTTTGCCGAATTGACGCAACACTGTATCCATCGCATTGGGCACATAACCGATTTGGAAACGCTCAATAATTTCTGGCGATAAACCACGTTGCTGAAGATAGCTTTGGGCAGGAATATTTAGCGGAAGTTGAGCTTGATAAAACAACGCAATCTCTTGCATCAAATCGTATAAATTACGTTTTGTTTGATAACTCACATCCGGTTTATTGCCGAATTGATTTGGACGTTTTTCATAAGGCACTTCAAGCCCTGCCGAAGCGGCAAGTTCTTCAACGGCTTCAACAAATTCTAATTTGTCGTAATCCATTAAAAATGAAATAGCATTACCTTTCGCGCCACAGCCAAAACAATAATAGAATTGTTTTTTTTCACTTACCGTGAAGGAGGGTGTTTTTTCGTGATGAAACGGACAACAAGCTTGATAATCTCGTCCCGCTTTTTTGAGTTTCACGCGCGCATTAATCACATCGACAATATTCGATTTTGTAAGCAGATCATCAATAAATTGGCGTGGAATTGAGCCTTTCATTGCCTTGCCTCCTTGAATACGATGCGAAAGTGCGGTTAATTTTGCGTGATTTTTTTTCGATGAATTTAAAGCAACAAAACCGTGATACCCAAAAGGTTTCACGGTTTGTCTTAACTCGAGTTAGAAAATACTACAAATTAGTATAAACGGGTATTGCGCGCGTTTTCGCGAGCATTACGTTTAGCGTGACGTTTAGCAAGGGTTGCTTTTTCACGTTTACGGATTGTAGTTGGTTTTTCATAGAATTCACGAGCGCGAACTTCTGCTAAAATACCAGCTTTTTCGCAAGAGCGTTTGAAACGACGTAAAGCTACGTCAAATGATTCGTTTTCACGTACTTTAATTACAGGCATAAGCCAATCACCTCAATGAGTTTAATTTAATTGCAATTTTAAATTTTTATTACTGCCGAATGAACGGCAAATTCAATAAAGGACGCAATTCTAATCGATCTTCCCCGCAAAAGCAAAGGAAAGATCGCCTATTTGCTGAAAATTTGGCGTTTGAACTGGTTTAAGCGGGCTAAACAAGGTAAAATCTTTGCCAATTTTTTTAATAAAATGAGAAGAAAATGCGTATTTTAGGGATCGAAACCTCCTGTGATGAAACAGGTGTCGCGATTTATGATGAAGACAAAGGCTTAATTGCCAATCAGCTCTACACGCAAATAGCCTTGCATGCGGATTACGGCGGTGTGGTTCCAGAGCTGGCTTCCCGCGATCACATTCGCAAAACGGCACCATTAATTAAAGCCGCATTAGAAGAAGCCAATTTAACCGCTGATCAAATTGATGGTATCGCCTATACAAGTGGCCCTGGTTTAGTGGGCGCATTATTAGTGGGCGCAACGATCGCGCGTTCACTGGCTTATGCCTGGAATGTGCCCGCTATTGGTGTACACCACATGGAAGGCCATCTACTTGCGCCAATGCTTGATGAAAATCGACCGCACTTTCCATTCATTGCCCTCTTAGTTTCAGGTGGACACACACAGTTAGTACGCGTTGATGGTGTAGGTAAATATGAAGTTATTGGTGAATCTATTGATGATGCTGCAGGTGAAGCATTTGATAAAACCGCGAAATTATTAGGGTTAGATTATCCTGGCGGTGCAGCACTTTCACGTTTAGCCGAAAAAGGCTCACCAGATCGTTTTGTATTTCCACGTCCAATGACAGATCGACCAGGCCTTGATTTTAGCTTTTCAGGTTTAAAAACCTCAGCGGCTAACACCATTAATCAGGCGATCAAACAAGAAGGCGCATTAACCGAACAAACTAAAGCCGATATTGCGTTTGCCTTCCAAGATTCCGTCGTGGATACACTCGCAATTAAATGTAAACGAGCCTTAAAAGAAACCGGCTATAAGCGTTTAGTGATTGCTGGCGGGGTAAGTGCAAACAAAAAATTACGTGAAACCCTTGGCACTATGATGAAAAATCTTGGTGGTGAAGTGTTTTATCCGCAACCTCAATTTTGTACCGATAATGGTGCCATGATTGCCTATACGGGCTTTTTACGCTTAAAACAAGGTCAGCATAGCGATCTCGCCATTGATGTAAAACCACGTTGGGCGATGACTGAACTCCCTGCAATTTAAGGAAAAAATATGGAAAATATGATTAAAGTGAGAGCGATGCGTGCAGCTGGCATTGCTTGTTTTTTAGTGCTCGCGATTATTGGCGCATGGATTTTTACCACACCAAGTGGTGATATCGTTAGCGCGCTTTCAGCTGCCGGAAAAATGGTTGGCGGTGGTGCAACTTACGGTACCTTTATGTTAGCAGCCTGTCCACCTGTTGCAGGATTTATTGCCTATTATTTCTGGAAATGGGTGATTAAATAATGGCAAAACTCTATTTTTACTACTCTACGATGAATGCGGGCAAATCAACCACGTTGCTGCAGTCTTCCTATAACTACCGTGAACGCAATATGAACACCATGGTTTATACGGCTGCCATTGATGACCGTTTTGGATTAGGCAAAGTCACATCGCGTATTGGTATTCATGAAGACGCCAATTTATTTACGTTAACGAGTGACCTTTTTGCCGAAGTGAGCCAACGTTTACAACAAGAAAAAATTCATTGTGTTTTAGTTGACGAAGCCCAGTTTTTAACGAAACAGCAAGTATATCAATTAAGCGATGTCGTGGATAAACTGAAGATTCCTGTGCTTTGTTATGGCTTGCGTACCGACTTCCAAGCAGAGCTATTTGAAGGCAGTAAGTATTTACTTGCTTGGGCAGATCAACTAGAAGAATTAAAAACAATCTGTTATTGTGGACGTAAAGCCAATTTCGTTTTACGTTTAAATGAACAAGGTGAAGTCATTAAGGAAGGGGAACAAATCCAAATTGGTGGAAACGACTCTTACCTTTCGGTTTGCCGCTATCATTACAAAGAAAAGTACGGTCAGCTTTAACCTCGTTTTTCAATTTTATACTCGGAGAACAATTTTATGCTAAAAAACAAAACATTCGGCAGTGCCTTAATCATTGCCGGCACGACTATCGGCGCGGGGATGCTCGCGATGCCACTAACCTCTGCGGGTATTGGTTTTGGTTACACCGTTTTCTTATTAGTCGGCTTATGGGCACTTTTAGTTTACAGCGGTTTACTTTTTGTTGAAGTGTATCAAACAGCCGATCGCTTGAATGATGGTGTGGCAACCCTCGCGGAGAAATACTTCGGCATCACTGGGCGTGTCTTAGCGACTTTTAGCTTGCTCATTTTACTTTATGCACTTTCTGCGGCCTACATCACCGGTGGTGGTTCATTATTATCGGGTTTACCAACGGCTTTTGGCTTTGAAAACCTTTCCTCTGAACTTTCAATCATTTTATTTACTGTCGTACTCGGCGCCTTTGTGGTTGTAGGTACAAGAGGCGTTGATGGTGCCACTCGTATTCTGTTCATCGGTAAATTAATTGCCTTTGCTTTCGTTTTATTCATGATGTTACCCAAAGTGTCTGTCGATAACCTGATGGCCTTACCTTTAAATTATGCTTTCGTGATCTCTGCAGCGCCAATTTTCTTTACCTCCTTTGGCTTCCACATCATCATGGGCAGCGTAAACAGCTATTTAGATGGTAGTGTTACTCAATTTCGTAAAGCGATTTTAATTGGTACAGCGATTCCACTTGTGGCTTATTTAGTGTGGCAATTAGCGACTCACGGTGTATTAAGCCAAAATGAATTTGTGCAAGTACTTCAAGCGGATCCAACCCTTAACGGCTTAGTCAATGCAACACGCCAAATCACAAATTCTCATATCATGGGTGAAATCGTGCGTGTGTTCTCAGCACTTGCATTAATCACCTCTTTCCTTGGTGTGATGCTAGGGGTCTTTGAAGGTTTAGGCGATTTATTTAAACGTTACAAATTGCCACACAACCGTTTGATACTCACTATCGCAGCCTTCACTCCACCGCTTGCGTTTGCCTTGTATTATCCTGAAGGTTTTATCGCCGCATTAAGCTATGCAGGCTTACTCTGTGCGTTCTATTGCTTGATTTTACCTATCGGACTGGCATGGAAAACACGTCAAGCGAATCCGAATCTGCCTTATCGCGTAATCGGTGGAAACGTAACCTTAGTGATAGCCTTAGTCATTGGTGTCGTGATTATGATCGTGCCATTCTTAATTCAAGCGGGTTATTTACCTGCAGTAGCAGGCTAAAGTGCGGTAGATTTTCAAGGCATTTTTCTCATAAAAGTAGGGCTTAAACGCCCTATTTTTTTATTTTCAAAAATTTTCATTTTTTTACATCTCTTAATCTTTCCTTAAGATTCTCTTGTTTAAATACACTCATCGAAAGGCAAATAACCCAATCGATAAATAAATCTGAAAAATGTTAATCACTTAAGAAAAGATTAAGATTTGAATGATTTAATACATCTGAAAGCAAAGCTTTCAACTTACTTTATGATTATCTTATTTAGGAGAACAAACTATGAAAAAATTACTTACTGTTGCAGCTATCGCATTATCTTCTGTTGCCGTATATAACACCGCAATGGCGCAAGGATTTAATGATGGCAAGAATCAAGTCACTCAACAAGGTTTTGTAGATGAAAGCGTCATTGTTAAAACCGTTGCTGATGCATTAAATGCCAATGATGACACTCCAGTTCGTTTAGATGGACAAATTGTAAAACAAATTGGTAAAAAGGATTTCTTATTTAAAGACGCAAGTGGAAAAGAAATCCAAATTGAAGTCAGCAAAAAAGCATGGAATGGTCAAACGATAGCACCTCAAGATAACATTCAAATTATCGGTAAAGTCGATAAAGAATGGAATCAAACAGAAGTTGATGTGAAACAAATCATCAAAAAATAAATAACAAAATGACCGCACTTTTCTTAAGTGCGGTCATTTTTTTAGTATTTTTTCGATTGAGACGATTAAATCTGAGCCAAAAATTCTTCTTCCGTTAAAACGGTAACGCCTAATTCTTGCGCTTTGGTCAGTTTAGAACCCGCCGCATCACCGGCAATCACAAAATCTGTTTTTGCTGAAACCGAGCCACTTACTTTTGCGCCCATGTCTTGTAATAACGCTTTAGCTTCATTACGGCCCATTTGAGTAAGCGTACCAGTTAGCACGACCGTTTTACCTTTAAAGAGATTCTCACCTACTTCTTTTACTTCTACATCATCCCAATGTACGCCTTGAGCGATTAAATCATTCACAACCGCGACATTATGTGGTTCATGCCAAAACGCCAAAATACGATTTGCCACCACTTCTCCCACATCAGGTACTTGCTGTAAGGCTTCTAAATCTGCATTTTGCAACGCTTCTAGGGTTTTGAAATGATTTGCTAAGTTCAATGCTGTTGCTTCACCCACTTCACGAATCCCTAAAGCAAAAATAAAACGTGCTAACGTCGTATTTTTCGCTTTTTCAAGGCTCGCTAACGCATTTTCAGCTGATTTTGCGCCCATTCTCTCTAAACGAGTCAGCGTGGTTAAATCTAACTTGAATAAATCGGCTGGCGTATGAATTAATTCACGATCCACCAACTGCTCGATTAATTTGCCCCCGACGCCATCAATATCCATGGCCTTGCGAGAAACGAAATGTTTAAGCGCTTCTTTACGCTGTGCTGCACAGAACAAACCGCCCGTACAACGCGCTACGGCTTCGCCTTCAATGCGAACAATGGCTGAATCACACACTGGACAAGTTTCTGGAAAAACAATCGGTCTCGCATCTGCTGGGCGACGGTCGTGTAATACGCCGATAATTTGTGGGATCACATCTCCCGCGCGGCGAATCACTACCGTATCGCCAATAGCAATGTCCAAGCGTTCAATTTCATCGCCGTTATGTAATGTGGCATTACTTACCGTTACCCCTGCCACAAATACCGGTTCTAATTTGGCTACTGGAGTAATTGCCCCCGTTCTGCCCACTTGGAATTCCACATCATTTAGGCGAGTTAATTCTTCCTGTGCAGGGAATTTATAAGCAATCGCCCAACGTGGCGCTTTGGAAATAAAACCTAATTTCTCTTGTAACGCAATATCATTGATTTTCAATACGGTGCCATCAATATCGTAGCCAAGAGAACTGCGTTTATTTTGAATATCACGATAAAAATCCAACACTTCATCTGTGCCGTTACATAAACGGATTTCAGGATTTACCGGAATCCCAATAGACTTCAACCATTGCAAACGATCATAATGCGTATTCGGCAAGTCTACCCCTTCAGCAATACCAATACCATAAGCATTCAGCACCAATGGACGCTTACTCGTAATTTTTGGATCGAGCTGTCGCAACGATCCCGCTGCTGCATTACGTGGGTTAGCAAAAGTTTTCTCACCTTTCTCTAAAGCCTGCTGATTTAAACGTTCAAAGCCCGCATGTGGCATAAATACTTCACCGCGCACCTCTAAACGTGCAGGAGGATTATCCATCAAAAGCTGCAACGGAATATTTCGAATTGTACGGATATTCGCAGTAATATCTTCCCCTGTCGTCCCATCACCACGGGTTGCAGCTTGAGTCAGTACGCCATTCACATACAAAATACTTACCGCTAAACCGTCTAATTTCGGCTCACAGCAGAAAGTGAGTGGTTCAGGCAAACGAATAAGACGATCTTCAATACGTTTTACGAATGCATAAAACTCTTCGTCTGAAAAGGCATTATCCAAAGATAACATTGGAATTTCATGACGAATTTGTGCAAAACCTGAAAGCGGTTTGGCACCTACACGTTGAGTAGGTGAATCTGCTGTAATGAGTTCCGGATGGGCGGCTTCTAAGGCTTTAAGTTGATGAAATAAACGGTCATATTCCGCGTCAGGAATGGTTGGGTTATCCAATACATGATATTCATATTCATAACGACGAAGATCCTGACGTAATGTATCAATTTGTTGCTGAAGGCTCATAATGTTCTCTAACGGTTTACTCATTGAATTAAAATGGGCGAACCATCGGCTCGCCCAAAGTGCGGTTATTTTTTCGTGCGTTTTACGCGATTCGAGATAAGTAATCCTGCTCAGCCATATCATCAAAAATCTCTTGCTGATCAGTCAATACCACGCCACCTAAATCTTCTGCGATGGTTTTCGCTGCGCGAATCATCATACGTAAGTTCGCTAAATTATTACCTGGTGATGGCAACTGCATAAAGAGCACCACACCCATGGTTGAAAACTCTGCCATATTGTAATAATCAAACGTACCTGGTTGTTCAATGTTTGCCACACTAAATAACACTGGGCTTGCCACACTTAAATCAAAGTGGCGGTGATACATTTGACGCTCACCAAAAATAAAACCGAGGTTTTCTAAAGATTGAGATAATTGTGGACCATAGAATTCACGATTTTGATTCGAAATCACATAAAGTTGAACAAAACCCGTGGTTTGTTTTGGTTTTTCCACTTCTACTGGTTCGTGATAGTTAAAATGCACGTTCTCGTGAGTAGGCTCAGGAGTTGGATTTAATGACATCTCAGCTAATTGCTCACGCAGTTCAGGCGAAGAAGAATTTACACCGTCAAAATCATTGCTTTGTGCTTCTAATTCTTCGATTGTCATTTCTGCTACACTTGGTTTCGGCTGTACATTCGTTTCAGGATAAACCACTGGCTCAGTTTTTGGCGCAGGAGCAGGTTGTGCCGTATTCATTTCATAAACCGGCTGATTTGGTAGAGAGATTTTAATATCATCCACGCTTTTTTCTATTTGACGCGCATCCACTTGAGCGCGCTGCTCATCAAAATTAAATTGCTGTTGGCTCACCGCCTGCGGTGCCACTTTAGGTTGAACATGTTGTTGTACTGGCTGCGCCGCTTGAGCACGATGTGTTAAACGAATATCCGCATTAGGATCAGCAGCTTGCGAAAAAGGATTGACCTCACCGTTTTTAGAAGTGCGGTTAAATGTGTTCGCGCTTTTAAAATATTTTGATTTCTCGCGGCGATTTGACCATAATCCGTGTACCACTAAGGCAATTAAAGCAATTACCCCTAAAATAATCAAAATGGTATTTAAGTCCATTCTTGTTGCTCCTTAACGCAATGATTTTTGCTAATCCTATCACATTTCCACAGGTGAAAAAATAGGAAAGCAAACAAGATATTAAAAGGGATGAGATGGAATTTTTCTCAAAAAATATTGTCTTTCTGTGACATTTTGTATTTTTTACTTTTCAATTTAAAGGAACAATAATGATCGATCAAAATGAAATAAAATCTGCTTTCAATCATTTCGTAATGGGTTGGCATTTTATTACGCAAAAAGGCCTACGCCGTTTTGTGATTATGCCTATTTTACTTAACGTCGTTCTGCTTACCGGCTTATTCTGGCTATTTGTCTCACAAATCTCCACGATGATTGACTGGGTGATGAGCTTTATTCCAGATTGGCTAAGCTTTTTAAGCGTGATTTTGCTCGTGCTGTCTATTGGCTCGATTCTCTTATTTTTCTATTTTGCCTTTACAACGCTTTCAGGCTTTATTGCCGCACCGTTTAATGGATTATTGGCAGAAAAAGTCGAAAAAATGCTGACTGGTGAAGCAGTTAATGATGATGGTTTTGCCGAAATTATGAAAGATGTGCCGCGCATGTTGAATCGTGAATGGCAAAAATTGTGGTACAGCTTACCGAAATTTGTGGGCTTGTTCTTATTGAGTTTTATCCCGGTTATTGGACAAACCATTATTCCAGTACTAACCTTCCTATTTACTTGTTGGATGATGGCAATTCAGTACTGTGACTACCCGTTTGATAACCATAAAATTTCTTTTGGCATTATGAAAAATGCATTAGGAGAAAGACGCACACAAAGCCTCACATTCGGAGCATTAATCACCCTTTGTACCGCATTACCGATTGTGAATTTAGTCGTTATTCCCGTTGCAGTCTGTGGTGCGACCGTAATGTGGGTGGAAAATTATCGCTCACAATTAAAATTTGATATGAATTTTGACCGCACTTCAAGTTCAACACAAATTGTGACACGCTCCACGAGTACGGAAATTAAGCCTTCAGGAAGCAGCATCGTGAATAAATAGCATTTAGTTATAAAATATAGCTATTAACTATTTTTTGAATTTAAAAGCTGGTGTTATAACTATTGCATCAACTCATTCCAAAATATAAAAGGACAGTAAGATGACAATTTATGCAGATAACTCATACTCAATCGGTAATACGCCATTAGTTCGTTTAAAACATTTCGGACACAATGGTAACGTTGTTGTAAAAATTGAAGGTCGTAACCCTAGCTTTAGCGTGAAATGCCGTATTGGTGCCAATATGATTTGGCAAGCAGAAAAAGATGGCATTTTAACGGCTGGTAAAGAAATTGTAGATGCGACTAGCGGTAACACCGGTATCGCTTTAGCTTATGTCGCTGCCGCGCGCGGTTATAAAATCACCTTAACCATGCCTGAAACCATGAGTCTTGAACGTAAACGTTTATTACGTGGTTTAGGCGTAAATCTTGTGCTCACTGAAGGCTCAAAAGGGATGAAAGGTGCGATCGCTAAAGCAGAAGAAATTGTGGCGTCTAATCCAAATCATTATGTGATGCTAAAACAATTTGAAAACCCGGCTAACCCAGACATTCACCGTCAAACGACTGGTGAAGAAATCTGGAAAGATACTGAAGGTAAAGTCGATGTCGTGGTTGCCGGTGTGGGTACCGGTGGTACAATTACCGGTATTTCTCGTGCAATCAAACTCGATCACGGTAAAAAAATTACTTCTGTAGCGGTTGAGCCAACAGAATCACCTGTTATCACCCAAACCCTTGCTGGTCAAGAAGTGAAACCGGGTCCACACAAAATTCAAGGTATCGGTGCGGGCTTCATTCCGAAAAACTTAGATTTATCATTAATTGATCGCGTGGAAACTGTAGATAGCGATACCGCAATTGCTACCGCTCGTCGCTTAATGGCTGAAGAAGGTATTCTTGCGGGTATTTCTTCAGGTGCCACAGTGGCAGCTGCCGACCGCTTAGCAAAACTACCAGAATTCCAAGATAAATTAATCGTCGCGATCTTACCTTCAGCTTCAGAACGTTATTTAAGTACCGCGTTGTTTGAAGGGATTGAGGCTTAGTGATTAAGCCTCACTATTTCACTTTTAGATGTAAATAAAGGAACACTTATGAAAAAATCATTTTTTAGCACCGCACTTTTAGCGGCAGGATTAGCCCTTTCTACTTTTGCTAACGCAGGTGAAATTGCTGATCGCGTTGAAAAAACTAAAACTTTATTAGTCGGTACTGAGGGCACTTACGCACCATTCACTTTCCACGACAAAGATGGCAAGTTAACAGGTTTCGATGTGGAAATTATCGAAAAAGTTGCACAAAAATTAGGTTGGAAAGTTGAATTTAAAGAAACTGCTTGGGATGGCATGTATGCAGGTTTGAACGCAAAACGCTTTGATGTTATTGCGAACCAAACCAATCCTAGCCCAGAACGTTTAAAAAAATATGATTACAGTGCACCTTATAACTACTCTGCTGGCGTAATCGTGACGAAAGCCGATAACGATAGCATTAAATCATTCCCTGATTTAAAAGGTAAAAAATCTGCCCAATCTGCGACCAGTAACTGGAGCAAAGACGCACGTGATAATGGTGCAATTATTGTGACCGTTGATAGCTTGGCACAAAACCTTGAAGCAGTAAAACAAGGTCGTGTTGATGCCACAGTAAATGATAAACTCGCGGTGTTAGATTACTTCAAAAAACAACCTAATGCAGGCTTAAAAATTGCTGTAGAAAGTGATAAAAAAATCCCAACGGGTTTTGCTTTCTTGAAAGGTGAAGAACCGCTTATTGCGAAAGTGAACCAAGCGCTTGAAGAACTACGCAAAGACGGAACGTTAAAACAACTTTCAATCAAATGGTTTGGCGATGACATTACTCAATAATTGGTTAGCCAGCCTTCCATTTATGACCACAGAACGAGCTGATTATGTAATCAGCTCGTTTTGGCCTATGATGGAAGGGGCAATTTTATATACGATTCCTCTTGCTGTCATTTCCTTCTTTTGCGGTTTATTCATTGCAGTCATAGTGGCTGTGATTTGCACATTACCGCATCCCAATTTAATGACCAAAATTCTGCAGGGCATTTGTCGCACTTATATTTCAATTATTCGCGGCACGCCAATGTTGGTGCAGATCTTCATTATTTTCTACGGTTTACCTGAAGTCGGTATCAAACTTGAGCCTTTCCCAACCGCGATTATTGCATTCTCCATTAATATTGGTGCTTATGCAGCTGAAACAGTGAGGGCCTCTATTCTTGCGATTCCTAAAGGTCAATGGGAAGCCTCTTATGCGATAGGCATGAATTACACACAAGCTTTCGTGCGTACCATTATGCCGCAAGCTTTACGTATTTCCGTCCCTTCGCTATCAAACACATTCATTAGCACAGTGAAAGATACGTCTCTTGCTTCACTCGTTTGGATCGCTGAATTATTCCGTGTGGCGCAAAACATCACGGCTGAAAACTATGAATTTATTTTAATTTATAGTGAAGCAGCTCTCATTTATTGGGTATTCTGTTTTGTGCTGTCGATGGGGCAAACCCGTTTAGAAAGACGCCTTTCTCGCCATTTATAAGGACTGGTTATGTTAAAAGTCACGAATATTCAGAAAAGTTTTAATGGCCACCATGTATTAAAAGGCATCGATTTTGAAATTAATAAAGGTGAAGTGGTTGCTATTCTGGGTCCGTCAGGTTCAGGCAAAACGACCTTTTTACGCTGTTTAAATTTGCTCGAACGTCCTGAAAAAGGGGTATTAGCATTTACCGATGGAAGCTTAACTATTGATTTCAGCAAAAAGATCAGCAAAGCCGATGAACTAAAATTGCGTCGACGCTCCTCAATGGTGTTCCAACAATACAATCTCTTTCCCCATCGCACAGCACTCGAAAATGTGATGGAGGGCATGGTAGTTGTGCAAAAACAACCGAAAGAGGTTGCACATGAAAAAGCCTTGGCATTATTGGAAAAAGTTGGTTTAAAAGCAAAAGCGGATTTATATCCCTCTCAACTTTCTGGTGGTCAACAGCAACGAGTAGGAATTGCCCGAGCTTTAGCCGTTAAACCCGATATTATCTTGTTAGATGAGCCCACTTCAGCCCTCGATCCAGAACTCGTCGGTGAAGTGTTACAAGCACTCAAAATGCTCGCGCAAGAAGGTTGGACAATGATTATCGTCACCCATGAATTGAATTTTGCCAAAGATGTGGCAGATCGTGTGATTCTCATGGAAAATGGTCAGGTTGTTGAGCAAAATACCGCGGTTGAATTCTTCAGTCGTCCACAGCAAGATCGCACCAAACAATTCCTATTGCAAGCTAAAATGCCAATGGAATTCGAAGATTATTGTATTTAATCAA
>CAJLFU010000040.1 GCA_905205995.1 uncultured Haemophilus sp.
ACACAGATTGTCTGATATATTGTTAAAGAGCAAAAAACAACGACGCACTGGTTTTACTAAAGCTTCACAACAGCGCGTCGTTGTGTGGGGTGCATTATAGGACTTTCAGAATTCTTTGCAAGTGCTTTTTTACAAAAAAATTCAATTTTTTTATTGTCTGATGATTTAATCATCAATGTGAATTGTCTTTATTCAATATTCAAGGTAAATTACCTCCAAAGAGTAGGCAATCTAATGAGGTCTTTATGAATTTTGAACAAATGATTGGTTTCGGGGTAGCAGGCAACTTCGCAGGACATTTAGAACAGGCCGGCGAAGCCGCTGATTTCACTCAAGTTAAGACAGAAAATTCCATTCAACCCAAAGCGATTTTCCCGTTTTATGTGCCTAGCGAAAAAGCTGGCTTTCTTTCTACCTTTCCTTTAAGTCACAATCAAATTAATTTTCCACAAGGTGCGGATAATCTGCAAATTGAACCTGAAATTGCGCTTATTTGTGATCTTACCTATAAAGGAAAGCAAGTTGAGAAAATTATTCCGCGCTATTTTACAGCTTATAATGACTGCTCTATTCGTCGTCCTAATGCGAAAAAAATCTGTGAAAAGAAAAACTGGGGATCGGCAAGTAAAGGTATTTCATCAAAACTGATTCCACTTTCTTCCTTTATTAAGGGAAGTGAAATTGATCAATATCGTATCGCTTGCTTCCATAAAAGAAATGGCGAGCTCAATACGTATGGTATTGACAGCCCCGCTATCGGTTACAGCTATTTCCACCAGCAATTATTAGATTGGATCGTGGATAGAATGAATAATCAACCCGATGAGGGACCGATGAATCATATTGCTTCTTTATTAGAGCAAGCAAACTATCCTGAACAAGCGATTATTAGTATTGGTGCCACCCGTTATACCAAGTTCGGTGAAACGAATTTCTTGCAACCCAATGATCTCAGTATTGTTGCTGTATATGACGGTGAAAAATATTCTGCTGAGGAAATTGAGAAAATGGCAAGAGATGAAAAATTTGCAGATAACATTTCATCGCTTATTCAAAAAGTGGTTTAGCATATATAAAGTGCGGTTAATTTTGACCGCACTTTTTGTTTACTTCCTTCTTAAAGAAACTTCTCCGGCATTAAAATATCGCTCACCTTCATCAGTTATGACTTTTAAATAACCACGTTTATCAATTCCCTGCTCTATACCTGAAATCGCACCTTGTTCGGTAAAGACATTCACTTCATCACCAAAAAATTCATTATGATTTATCCATTGTTGCATGAATTCCTCATCAATGCCCTTTTCTTCAAATTGTGCCAATCGAGAATAAATTCGTTGGATCACTTTAATCAGGATCGCCTGACGATCTATATTGGGATCTAATTCGGTTAATTGTGCATATGGCTGGTTAATTTCAGTTGATTGAGGTAATTTCACATTAATCCCGACACCAATGACTAAATTCAGCAGACCATTCTTGTGATTGATAATCTCCACCAAGATTCCACCGAGTTTTCGCCCTGAAAGCAAAATATCATTTGGCCATTTCACTTTCGCATTTAACGCTTCTGCAATCGCTAAACCAATCACCAAACTTAATCCATCCAATGCTTTTTTGGGATCGATAGTCCAATAAAAACTGAAAATTAACTGCCCTGCAAACGGTGAAAGCCATTGACGACCACGACGCCCACGCCCTGCTGTTTGATATTCAGCCAAACACAAATCACCTTTTTTTAATTGGTTAATTTGATTCATTATAAATTCATTTGTTGAAGAAATGGTTCGATGATAATACACAGAATAAGGGAAAAGTGCGGTCGAAATTGCTTGCGGATTTAACAAGGGCATTTCTGGCAAAAGCTGATAAATCTCATTTTCTTCTTGAATATTCAATCCAACTTCTCTCAATAATGCCATTTCTTGCGCCAATTCATTTGACGTAATATTTAAAAACGACATCAAATCTGACCGCACTTTAGGTTGGCAATCAGACAAACAATCCAATAACAATGGCATATTCATCCCTTCTCATAAAAACCTTGGCAAATCTTACCATAAAAGCGAAAAAATTCATTTTCAACCACATGAAAAATCTGTATAATCTCGCCGCAATATTTTTTGACACAATTTTTAACAGCGAGATATTGCCATGCTTAGAATCAAACAAGAAGCTCTGACTTTTGACGACGTTCTACTTGTCCCAGCTCATTCAACTGTTCTTCCGAACACAGCTAACCTCTCAACTCAACTCACCAAAGAAATTCGCTTAAATATTCCTATGCTTTCTGCTGCGATGGATACTGTCACAGAAACCAAATTAGCGATCTCTTTAGCACAAGAAGGCGGCATCGGCTTTATTCACAAAAATATGACGATCGAACGACAAGCAGATCGTGTTCGTAAAGTGAAAAAATTCGAAAGTGGAATCGTATCTGAACCTGTGACTGTTTCGCCAGATTTAACCCTTGCAGCACTTGCTGAAATGGTGAAGAAAAACGGCTTCGCAGGCTACCCTGTTGTAGACGGTGAAAATAACTTAATCGGTATCATCACTGGCCGTGACACGCGTTTCGTAAAAGATTTAAGCAAAACTGTTTCACAATTAATGACGAAAAAAGAAGACTTAGTCACCGTAAAAGAAGGTGCAAGCCGTGAAACAATTTTAGAATTAATGCATCAAAACCGCGTAGAGAAAGTACTTGTTGTAGATGATGCTTTCAAATTAAAAGGCATGATCACCGTTAAAGACTTCCAAAAAGCGGAACAAAAACCAAATGCATGTAAAGATGAATTCGGTCGTTTACGTGTCGGTGCGGCTGTCGGTGCAGGCCCAGGTAACGAAGAACGTATAGATGCTTTAGTGAAAGCTGGCGTAGATGTGTTGTTAATCGACTCTTCTCACGGTCACTCAGAAGGCGTATTACAACGTGTTCGTGAAACGCGTGCAAAATATCCAAACTTACCTATCGTTGCGGGTAACGTCGCAACGGCTGAAGGTGCTATCGCACTTGCAGACGCAGGCGCAAGCGCAGTAAAAGTAGGTATCGGACCAGGCTCTATTTGTACAACGCGTATTGTGACTGGTGTAGGTGTTCCACAAATCACTGCTATCGCAGATGCCGCTGCGGCATTAAAAGATCGTGGTATTCCAGTTATCGCTGACGGTGGTATCCGTTTCTCTGGTGATATTGCAAAAGCTATCGCAGCAGGTGCGAGCTGTGTAATGGTTGGTTCTATGTTTGCCGGTACTGAAGAAGCGCCAGGTGAAATCGAACTTTACCAAGGTCGTGCATTTAAATCTTACCGTGGTATGGGCTCATTAGGCGCCATGGCGAAAGGTTCATCAGACCGTTACTTCCAATCAGATAACGCGGCAGACAAACTCGTACCAGAAGGTATCGAAGGCCGTATTCCATACAAAGGTTACTTAAAAGAAATTATCCACCAACAAATGGGTGGCTTACGTTCTTGCATGGGCTTAACTGGCTGCGCAACCATCGAAGAATTACGCACGAAAGCAGAATTCGTTCGCATCAGTGGTGCAGGCATTAAAGAAAGCCATGTTCATGATGTAACGATTACGAAAGAAGCACCGAATTATCGTATGGGTTAATGTTTAAACTATTTCGCAGGGTGGGCTTACTAGCCCACCTTTTATAATTTAAAGCGCGGTTGGAATTTGCAAGTTTTTTTGTGAAATTAAACCGCGTGATGTCCCAAGGAGTTATATATGTCTTTTGAAGCAAAAGTTTATAAAATATTGATTGCCAGCCCAGCAGATGTTCCTGATGAAAGAAATGCAATCGCTGAAGTGATATCAAACTGGAATAATATCAATTCTGAACAAAAAAAAGTAGTTTTGATGCCTGTTGGGTGGGAAACTCATTCAGCTCCATTACTTGGGAATCGTCCGCAAGGAATTATAAATGAGCAAATTGTGAATGGATGCGATATGCTTATTGGTGTATTTTGGACAAGATTAGGCTCACCAACGGGAGTAAGTGATAGTGGTACTGTGGAAGAAATAGAACACTTTATTAAAGCCGGGAAGCCTGTAATGCTCTATTTTTCAGGTAGAAAGGTTGATATAACAACTTTGGATTTATCTCAATTAGAAAAATTACGAGACTTTCAAAAAAATATGCAAAAAATAGGGTTAATTGGTTCTTATGTTGATATTAATGATTTTAAAGAACAATTAAGAAATCAAATTAGTATAAACGTAAATAACCTTTTGACGAATACGCTCATTAGTATACCTACTCCAGAAGAAAGAACTCAAAAGGTTAAATCTATCGAAAAAATAATGAAAAAAGATAAGATTTATATGGAAGATTATAAAAAAGATGGTGAAATAAAATCTTTTTTAGTGAAAGGTGATACTGTTGAGATTAAAAATGAAATAAAAGAATTGGGTGGGAAATGGAATAATACTCTAAAAGGATGGATTTTTCCTAAATCTAAAGAAATTGAAATTGCAGAATTTCTTAAAAATTACTTATCTACAAAATAACTTTAAATATTGGAATATTCAATGAACAACATTCACAATCACAAAATCCTTATCTTAGACTTCGGTTCACAATATACGCAATTAATCGCACGTCGTGTGCGTGAGATTGGTGTGTACTGCGAACTTTGGGCGTGGGACGTAACGGAAGAACAAATCCGTGAATTTAATCCAGACGGTATCATTCTTTCTGGCGGTCCTGAAAGTACCACTGAAGAAAACAGCCCGCGAGCACCTGAATATGTATTTAATGCCGGCGTGCCTGTATTGGGTATTTGCTACGGCATGCAAACCATGGCGATGCAACTTGGTGGTTTAACTGAGACCTCTGATCATCGTGAATTCGGCTATGCTTCTGTTTTAATGGATAATCCGACCGCACTTTTCGCTCATTTAAATGATGGCGATAGCAAATTAGATGTATGGATGAGCCATGGCGATAAAGTAACGCGTTTACCTGAAAACTTCCAAGTTACCGGTACGACTCCAACCTGCCCAATTGCGGCAATGTCTGACGAAAATCGTCGTTTCTACGGTGTACAATTCCACCCTGAAGTAACCCATACCAAAAAAGGTTTGGAATTATTGATGAATTTCGTGGTGAACATTTGTGGTTGCGAAACCAAATGGACAGCTGAAAACATTATCGAAGATGCCGTTGCTCGTATTAAAGAGCAAGTGGGCAATGATGAAGTGATTTTAGGTTTATCTGGTGGTGTGGACTCTTCTGTAGTTGCACTACTTTTACACCGTGCTATCGGTAAAAACTTACACTGTGTATTCGTGGATAACGGTTTACTCCGCTTACACGAAGGCGATCAAGTCATGGAAATGTTCGGTGATAAATTCGGTTTAAATATTACCCGTGTTGATGCTGAAAGCCGTTTCTTAGACGAACTTGCAGGCGTGTCTGATCCTGAAGCGAAACGTAAAATTATCGGTAAAGTATTCGTTGATGTATTCGATGATGAATCAAAAAAACTCACTAATGTGAAATGGTTAGCACAAGGTACGATCTACCCTGATGTCATCGAGTCGGCGGCAAGCAAAACAGGGAAAGCCCACGTCATTAAATCACACCACAACGTAGGTGGCTTACCAGACTATATGAAACTTGGCTTAGTTGAACCTTTACGTGAATTATTTAAAGATGAAGTGCGTAAAATCGGTTTAGCATTAGGCTTACCGGCTGAAATGATCAACCGCCACCCATTCCCTGGCCCTGGCTTAGGCGTACGTGTATTAGGCGAAGTGAAAAAAGAATACTGTGATTTATTACGTCGTGCAGATGCGATCTTTATCGAAGAATTACGCAACAGCGGTTGGTATGAAAAAACCAGTCAAGCCTTCAGCGTATTCTTACCAGTGAAATCTGTTGGCGTAATGGGCGATGGCCGTAAATATGATTGGGTTATCTCACTACGTGCAGTAGAAACCATCGATTTTATGACCGCACATTGGGCACACTTACCTTATGACTTATTAGGTAAAGTATCTAACCGTATCATCAATGAAGTGAACGGTATTTCTCGCGTCGTGTACGACATCAGCGGAAAACCCCCAGCAACTATCGAGTGGGAATAAAAAATCACTTTTTCAGATACTTTCTAATTATTTCAACACCTCAAATAAAGCCTTGTATATCAAGGCTTTATTTATTTCATCTTATTTCTAGTCTTCCCTACCCATTTCTTAATTATGACGGTATTTTAGACGGTACTGTTTGACAAAAAATTTTTCAAGGTCAAGAATACCGTCAGTTTAACGACGGTATTGGAGAATAATATGCTCACCGATAGTAAAATTAAGGCGTTAAAAGCCAAAGAAAAATTGTATAAGGTACAAGATCGTGATGGGCTATATGTAGCCGTATCTACAACTGGCACTATTATGTTTCGATATGATTATCGAATAAATGGCCGTAGAGAAACTCTGTCTATTGGCAAATATGGTGATGACGGTTTAACACTATCCGAGGCTAGGGAGAAATTATTAGAAGCTAGAAAACTAGTTAATAGCGGAATATCCCCCGCAGCTGAAAAACGAAAACTGAAAAATGCTATAAAAAATGCAGATCGTTTTGAAGATTTTGCAATACGCTATATTGCAGAAGCAGAATTTGCTGAAAGTACTAGAAGCCTAAGAAAAGCGACTTATCAAAGAGAGATTGCACCCTACTTCGCCAAAAAATTGATGATAGAAATTTCTTCTGAAGATATACGCAACCATTGCCAGATTATCAAAGAACGGGGATCTCCCTCTACAGCAATTTTTGTTCGGGATCTATTCAATGCTGTCTATAAATATGCAATTTCTAAAGGGTATAATTTTAAAAATCCAGCAGAACGTATTTCTAATTCATCAATAGCTACTTTTCGACCTAGAGAACGCTCATTAACCCCCAGAGAAATTCATTTATTTTTCAATGAATTAAATCAAACTGAACGATATTTTACTCTAAGAAAGGGCGTTTTATTCATCCTTTATACAATGGTTAGGAAAAGTGAATTTGTTAACGCTACATGGGATGAATTTGACTTTCAACGCAATATTTGGACTATTCCAAGTGAAAGAATGAAAGCTCGAAGAGCTCATAATGTTTATTTATCTGCTCAATCACTTGAAATTCTGACAGCCTTTAAAATTTATTGTGAGAACTCTGAATTTATTATTCCATCTCGAACAAGTCGTTTAAAGCCTGTCTCATTATCTTCACTAAACCGAGTGATCACTGAAACCGTTGAATTGATGAATAAAAAAGGCATTCATATAGATCCTTTCACTGTTCATGATCTACGCCGTACAGCATCAACATTACTAAATGAAAAAGGCTTTAATACTGATTGGATTGAAAAAGCACTCGCACATGAACAGCAAGGTGTTCGAGCTGTTTATAATAAAGCCGAATATGCAGAACAACGTCGAGATATGATGCAGAAATGGGCTGATATGGTCGATACCTGGATTAGAGGTGAAGATTTATAATTTAGGTGGGGAAACCCACCTATTTTTTGCTTTCTTATTCTTAAGATTTATTTTCTCATTAACTATTCACCTTATTCACTTTTTAGTAATAACACATCATTTATTCAACATAACCCTTCAATAGACTATTCATAATCTTCACTAACATTTTTCCATTTCTAATTATCGCTAGTCATTTCAACTTGTTTACCATTTAAAATCATATAGTTAACCTTATTTTCTTTTAGAAAGAGATAGCTATAATAAATAAAAAAGTTAGTCTAATTCTATGATCGAACAGCATAAACGAACCAAGCAAATCATTATTCGAGTAAGCGAAGATGAATATCATCAACTGTTAGAAAATTGTCTTTACCCTCGGCTTGCTACTTGGATCCGTGAAACATGTCTTGGGAAAAAAATTAGTAAAAAATCTATTCACTACACAGATAAAAACTTACTTACTTGGCTTGGACGTTTGAATGGAAATCTTAATCAAATTGCTAAATACATTAACGTTCAGAATAAAGCCAAAAATCAGATCGATGTGCTAAAAATCATAGCTGAATTAGCTCTTATTCGTGCTAGCTTAGATCAGTTATTAGAAATTCAATATGCTGATAAAAATATTCAAAAATAAAGGGAAAGGCAGTGCAAAAGCAAGTATTGATTATTTGCTAGATAAAGATAGAAATCGGGAATTAGCAACAGTACTAAAGGGTAACCCTGAACTATCTTTGGAATTAGCTCAAAGTTTAGCATTTTCAAATAAATATACAGTAGGCTGCCTATCTTTTGAAGAAGCCGACTTACCTAAGAAAAGTAAATTAGAGTTAATGGAAAAATTTGAAGAAATGGTCTTTGCAGGGCTTACTAGCGAACAATTTAACATCAGCTGGATTGAGCATAGAGATAAAGGGCGTTTAGAACTCAATTTCTTTATTCCCAATGTTGAATTAACTACTGGCAAACGCTACCAACCCTATTTTCATCGTAATGATAAACACTTATTTGATAGTTGGATGCAGTTACAAAATTACCAATATCAGCTTAGCGATCCGCACGATCCAACAAAAAGGCAACTTTGTAAGTTTGAATTTAGTGCAGATATGCAACAATCCAAAATTAAGGAGAATCTAACCGCACTTATCGCCAATGGCATTGCTCAACAACATATTTCATCTCGAGAAGATATTATTGAATTACTAAAACAAAGTGACTTTAAGATTGAACGAACCACAGAAAAATCTATTTCAATAAGTCATCCAGCCCTAAAGAAAAATATCCGTTTGTCAGGAGCGATCTATGAACATAGAGAATTTAACGGCGAATTTGCAGAAGAATTTAGGCGAGAAACAACGATATATCAATCAAGAACTAGAGAACGAATTAAACAAGCACAAACAACATTTGAGCAATTATTTCAACGAAGAACTGAATTTAATCAGCAAAAATATACAGAAATTAAACCGATTGTTAATTCGCCCAATCCTGATTATCAGCATAATTTGTCTAATGTTACCGACTATCCTGATCGTTACACTATTTTATCTGAACCACAAGATAGACAAGGCTCAAACAGATTTACAGAACCACAGTCTGATATACAACCGATTACAAGCCAAAGATCTTGCAAAATTGAATTTATTCGAGAACAAATCAATTCTGCAGCTGAAAATTCCGCAAGAACAAGGGAGAATCTTTCAAAGTCAAAATGGCAATTACATTTTAGAGATCTACAAAGAATAGGCATTGAGTATGCTCAACGAATTCAGCAACGCATTGAGCGATTATTTAACAGAGTTAGAACAGAATTTGCATATTTTACTGACCGAAAACGAGCAATTACGATTTCTGAACAACGAATTAAACAATCAGAACGAACAATTAGTGCAGCTCAACAGCTCATTACAAACACAAATAAAACAATTGCACGAACTTTTGCACAACGACAAATAGTACAAAAGCCGAACTGCAAAATCAGAATATAGGAGTACAAAATGAGTAATTTTATTGAATTTATCGAAGGTGAAGAAGGCGTCGATATTGGTGATGAACGTGTTATAGATTATGAAGAAGCCGTAGATTGGGGATTAGAGCCTGAAAGCTATAAAAGAAACATCCCTGTTGGCTTTCATACTGTTAAGCTCATTTTCAAAACTTGGGGACAAAAATGTGCTTTAAATTGCTTTTTTAAAGATATAAAAACAGAAAAGAAATATCGAATAACCTTATTCACATCGCCGAAAAATCCTTACCGCTACACGGCAAGGGACAATTTGATAGATTTTTCTGAAAGTGGAAACCTTGAAAATATCTATCAAATTGAAGTAAAGCATAGCCCAAAAGGTTATCCAATTATGCTATCGGCAAGTTTATTAAAGGCAGAACCTTGCATTACATACCCACGTAAAACCTTTCAATAAAACTACGAGTTTTAGCAACTAAGCTATTAAATAGGCTTTCACGCTGGAATAAACCAACTTTAAAGTTTGGTAGCTCTTTCATTTCGTCTTGGCGAGGTAAACGTTTAGTATGTTGGTAATTTTCTAATAAAGCTCTAACATTAGTTTTATTTAAGTTTTCTGCTTCACAAAATTCATTGTAAGCTCGTTCACGCTCCGCATCCCAATAAGTTTGAAATGCTTCATTCACATTTGTTTTTTCATCAAAATGCGGCATGTTTTGATCAATAAATTTGGCAATTAGATCTTGCTTATTTTGTAGCGTGATTTCAGTTGCTAATAAATCGTAAACTTGAGCTTCATATTGTTTACGTTGCTCAAAATTTTTAGTTTTTGTAGCTCGTTGTAATAAACCTAAAATATAACCCACATTGATTTTATCCGAATGCAGTAATTCCAGTTGGAAATCCACATCATTTAGCACTGATGCTTTTTGCTTTTTGACGTATTTATCCACTTTTCGGCGCAAATCAATGTATTTTGATGCAAAATTCGCATAATCTAACTTATTTAGAAAAGTTTCATCCTGATTATACTCACTAAATGTTAAAAGTTGAGTATTCAAACGCATAACTAACCGAAATGCCTTGATAAACTCAAGTTCATCTTCTTCGGTCAATAATTCATCTACACTTTCATACGTTGGCGTAATCTTGAGTAATGCTTCTACCGCTTGATTATATTCAGTTTTAATTTCATCAAACTCTGGCACAAGTACTATTGACTTAGCATCTTTATTAGAAAATAGCGATAATGCATCATCAGTCGCTTGTTTTAAGTTACGGAAGCAAACTATATTACCAAATGGTTTTTTGTCGTTATACAAACGATTAGTGCGTGAAAATGCTTGAATTAAGCCATGATATTTTAAATTTTTATCTACAAATAACGTGTTAAGTGTAGGAGCATCAAAACCCGTTAGAAACATATTCACTACGAGCAATAAATCAATCTCTTTATTTTTAACTCTCTGCCCAATATCTCGGTAATAATCATAAAAACGCTCGCCTGAGTTAAAATTAGTGTTAAAAGTGCGGTTATATTTTTCAATATAATTATCGAGATGATCACGACTAGAAACATTAATTTGAGCCGGCAAATCCGTACTTTCCTCACCGATTAAACCACTACCATCAGAAACAGCTTCATTTGCAGCATAACTAAAAATTGTAGCAATTTTCAAATCTGCAAAATGTTCGCCATTTTGAGTGGCCCGCTCTGCTTTTTCAGCAAGAATTTTCTCAAAAGCTGCATAATAATGTGTCAGCATTTTCACACTGCTAACGCAAAACATTGCCGTAAATTCTCGGTTACGAGTTTTAATCTCAAAATTCTCTATGATAAAACGTGCAATTTTTTCAATGCGAGGTTTGTTATCAAACAACTCTTGGGTATCAATCGCTTCTACTTCTACATCGCTGTCTATCAATCTTTTTTGAACAAATTTTCCAACATAGTCAATTTGAAAACGAAGTACATTGTCATCTCGAATCGCATCCATAATGACATATTGATGCAAACGGTTATGGAAAAGATAATCTGTTGTCAGCTTTAAGCCCGCTTGGCTTTGACTATTATCATCAAAGATTGGTGTGCCCGTAAAACCAAACATTTGAGCTTTATTAAAAAATGCCCGAATTTTTCGGTGTGTTTCACCAAATTGGCTACGATGACATTCATCAAAAATGAATACCACTTTTTTATCTTTTAAATAAGCAATTTTGGCTTGGTTACCTTCTGTTGAAACCGCTCGATTAAGCTTTTGTAGCGTTGTTACGATCAATTTATCGTGTTTTTCGCCAAGTTGCTTGACCAATGTATTTGTATTAGTTGTTGTATCTACACAGCCTTCTTTGAACCTGTTAAATTCACGTACAGTTTGCGTATCGAGATCATTTCTATCGACTACAAACAACACTTTTTCCACATCAGGCATCTGCATAATCAATTGAGCGGCCTTAAACGCAGTAAGCGTTTTACCTGATCCTGTGGTGTGCCAAATGTAACCATTATCAGCTCTAGTATGGATATGTTTAATAATATTTTTTACAGCATAAATCTGATAAGGTCGCATCACCATTAGGCGTTTGGCATCTTCTAAAATAACCATATATTGTGAAATCATCTCAATTAAATGATGTTGAGATAAAAACACTTCAGCAAAATGCATTAATTCGTTAATTTTATGATTCGCTTCATTCGTCCAGGAAAAAGCAAATTCAATATTTTTAGTTTGATTGCTGTAATACTTGGTGTTTGCGCCATTACTGATCACAAAAAGCTGAATATAGTTGAATAATCCTTGTCCTGCCCAATAAGCTTCACGAATATAACGCTGAGTTTGATGAAAGGCTTCTGCTATTTCTACACCACGACGTTTCAATTCAATTTGCACTAATGGTAAACCATTGACTAGAATCGTCACATCAAAACGGTGGTTTCTTTGATTAGCTCGGTTATCGACCGAGATTTGATTGGTAACTTGAAAAATATTTTCTTCTGATTGCTCTGAGAAAAAACGAATATGACGAGTTGAACCATCATCAAATTTAACTGGGCATTTATCTCGCAATAACTTTGCGCATTCAAACGCAGAACTGCCCTTGCTCAAATAGCTAAAAATCTGCTTCCATTCATTCTCTGAAAGAGGCTCTAGTTGGTTAAATTGCTCAACCTGAATTTTTAAATTACGCAGTATATCAACTTCATTTTTAATTGTAACTCGTTTATACTCTAAGCTAGATAATTGAGCAATTAAAGCACTTTCGAGCTGTTGTTCTGTTTGGCTCATATTTTTCACTAATTTTATATAAAAAATATCAATTTAAACTTTACTTTATCTATTTAATATGTAATGATGCACAACGATGATTCATTGCTTATCGGCAAATGAATGTACAGAGGTTTCAGCCGCTGTGCCAGCGTAGCAAAACAGCGGCTTTCTATATTTTTTCTAATTCAGCTATACATTCGTCGTAATTCCATTCTGGTGAACTTCTAATTTTAGTAATACTGTTGTCTGCAACATAGCAAGTAACAAACTTGCCTTTTAACTCTCCAGTTTTCTTTAAGCTAAACTCAATCACAACAACGAAATCATCATATACAACACTTGCCCGACGAGTATCCTCATAACTACGAGAAACTTTATTCCAACCTTTATAAATTTTAGCATCAGAATTAGTTAATGTAGCCTTAATCCAATCCATTCTACTTGCACGTTCAAGAGAAAATTGATTTTTATCTCCTTTTTTACCGTTACTATTTTCATAAAAGGCATGTCCAAACTTTGATTCTGAAAAATAAACGCGAATATTATCAAAAGTAAAAATCTCAGCTCGTTGATAATTATCTTCATAATGCTTTTTATAATCACTTATATTGGTATAAGTTAATAAACTAGGCTTTTCCACTACCAACCGCCTTTTAAATTAATTTTGAATATATTAAATTTGAATTCATTTTTATAAGTTGGTGTAAATGTACGTTTATACTTCTGTTGATAATATTGAACTAGCTTTGCTTTTGCGCTATTTTCAATAAGAGTCTTATTAGTATAGGCAGATGTCATACCTAGCAAAAAATCGCATATCTGAATCAATACAACCTCTTTAGATGGTAATGCTTGGACATTCTGTATTTTTGCCATCAAATTTGCATTGATTAAACAATTTTTTAATACCTTTAATCTATGTAAATCATAATTAGTTTTTATATCACAAAAAACATTATATTCATTGAATGAATCAATCCAATGATTCAAAAGCTGATAGTAAAATTTATAAAACCCTAATTCCTCATCATTTTGGCATAATTCTTTCCTGAACTGTTTTCTATCAACTAAAATGCAACGGAATCTTACGTTATGTTTATAAGATTCAAATAAATCAATTAAATCCTTATAAAATTCAAGACTACTATTTGAAACCTTCCTCCATTTTATTTCACCCCAAATATTATGTTCCTCTCTTAAAGCTGTGATTTTGTTTTTAATATCCACTCTAAGGTCTCTCCGTAGCCATAAACTACCAATGGTTAAGTACTCTACTTTGGGTTTTGCTGATGTAAATAAATCTGGATAATTCTCATCACAATAGATATCAAACTTCATATATTTCCTTTGATTCTTATAATACTGATACATTTACTTTATTTTTGGAATACTTAGATAAATTACACAAACATCTTCTGTAGCAATCCTTTCTTCCAGTTTTTTGCCTGCTCTAACTGCTGAGCTAGATTTTCTATTCTTTGATCAATCCAAGTAAGGAAATTAGCAATTTCCGATTGTTCTTTCATACAAGGGACAAGAAACTTCACTTTTTTAATAGAGCTTCCTACAATTTGTGGTTGAGCAGATCCCGTAATAACATCTGAGAACCCCCGTATACATAGGGCATAATAAATAAATTTTACGTTATATTTTTGTTCATCAATGTCATCAATAGACATTGAATTTCCGGTTATATAAGTTTTGGGTTTAACCAAAGTAACTTCGCCACATGTTGCTCCGCGACAAGTTACAGTAATAGTTTCATTTTCATGATTATATTCAGAGTAAAATCCAATATATCCATTAGCCCCAAAAACAGGATAGCCACTTTCTGTCATATCTGACGATGAAATTGTTTTCCATTGTTGAGGATTAGATATCTCTCCCAGTATTTTTTCTTCCCACTCCCCAAAATCTTCTCCATTATCATCTTTAAATCTAATTTCTTGGTTAAAGATTTTTTGCATTACACCTTTTTTATATTGAATCATTAACTGATGTTGCTCATTTAGCTGAGAGATCTTTTCATCCACTGTAGTGAGAAAGTCTGCTATTTTTGTTTGCTCTACTTTCGATGGAATTTTGATTTTAAATTGTCGGATAGTTGACAAATTCAATCCTGCTTTAGCTCCAGCATCATTTAATCCATTAAGTTTATTATTATAAACTGTTGTAGAAAGCAGATAAGCAACAAATTTTGAATTAATTTGATTATTTAAACGAACTAATGCGGTATGTTGATTTATATAAGCAGAACCAAAATTTTTTGGTATCCAGCCCAATTTACCTAATTCCGCTGTAATAGAAATTAAAATATCTCCATATTGCAAACTTGAACGAGTACCTTCAGTTGATGATTCTGGTAGTTTTACGAATTTTAAATCCTCTAAATTCAATCTAATTCCATCACGAACTAAATTTGTCATTCTTATGAATTTGTCACCATCATTTGCATAATATTTTGCCCAATCACGAGAACCACTTGTAATAATTTCAGAAAAATCCGATAGTTTGATACTTTCCCAATTACCGATAAATTCTTTAAACCTTAATTTTGGACTATCTATCATTTTTTTCCATTAAAAGGTGAAATTATTCTCAATTCTACACAATCTCCCGCGAGCACTTTATCGGTTTGCTCCGCTTCTAATG
>CAJLFU010000041.1 GCA_905205995.1 uncultured Haemophilus sp.
ACCAATGGTAGGCTTGTCCATTGTGTTGTTTTAATATTCTCCACTTTAGAATCTAATGCCATGAATACAAATTCATTACCGCTTACGCCGGCAAATTCATAAATATGGAATTCATCTTGTTTTTCCAATACCACAAGATCACCAATGAAAAGGCTGTCATTTTTTTCAACCACTAACATATCGCCCATTTCAATTCCCCAAGCAAGCATATTCGGATTCGTTACACGAATAAAACAAGTTTGTTGTGGACGTTTGATGCAATAAAGGTTGAGATCTAATTTTTTATTAAATGTCGATTTGCTTTCAACATCATTGAAAAATGGCATAGGATGATAAGAAAACGTCATATCATTTTGTGCAACTGTATTTGCGTAGTTCATCATCTTGTGTTCCTTTTAGTTAATGTGTTTTTAATCATTGGTTGTTTATACAGGTGTAATATACTGTGGTTAGATACAGTATGTCAATAGGGCATAGAAAAAATTTTTTTATAGGCGAAAATTTTAGAAAAAATTCATTCTAGGCTTAAAAAGTTCAAGTTTTTAATAAAATAATAAAGAAAAAATTTTCTTTTAAACAAAATTTAAGCTATCTTTACTCTGTTTCGGTGGATCGTAACGATCTGAAGTTCAACTTAATCTTTATTTAAAATTATTATGAATACATCACGTTTATTTCATTTTCTTTTCCAAGGTAATTTGGTAAAACGAATTGCCGTTGGTTTGGTACTCGGGATCCTTGTTGCATTGGTGAATGAGAGTGTTAAAAATTCAGCAGGTATCGATCTTGCGTCTAGCTTTGGTGTGCTAGGTCAAATTTTCGTTAAAGCATTACGTGCAGTTGCACCAATTTTGATTTTCTTCCTTGTTATGGCTGCACTGGCTAATAAGAAAGTGGGCTCTAAAAGCAATATGAAAGAAATCGTGGTGCTTTATCTTGTGGGAACCTTCTTAGCCGCTGTTGCTGCGGTAATTGCAAGTATGGCATTCCCGTCAGAGGTGGCACTTGCGGTAAAAGAAGATGCGAGCTCTGCGCCTCAATCTGTTGGCCAAGTAATGCTTACTTTAGTATTGAATGTGGTAGATAACCCATTAAATGCAATTTTCAAAGCAAACTTTATCGGTGTTTTAGCGTGGTCTATTGGTTTAGGCCTAGCCCTTCGTCATGCATCAGATGCAACGAAACAAGTGGTGGCTGATTTTGCAGAAGGCATTTCTAAAATTGTTCATGTCATTATTTCTTTTGCACCGTTCGGAGTATTTGGTTTAGTGGCTGAAACTTTATCTGATAGAGGATTAGCGGCGTTAGGTGGATATGTTCAATTATTATTTGTGTTAATCGGTACAATGTTATTCACTGCATTTGTGCTTAACCCAATTCTTGTTTATTGGAAAATTCGTCGTAACCCATATCCATTAGTTTGGACTTGTGTACGTGAAAGTGGTGTAACTGCATTCTTTACTCGTAGTTCTGCAGCAAACATCCCGGTAAACATTGAATTAGCAAAACGCTTAAATCTTGATGAAGAAACCTATTCTGTGGCAATTCCATTAGGTGCGAATATCAATATGGCGGGTGCAGCGATTACCATTACTGTATTAACGTTAGCGGCTGTTCATACATTAGGTATGGAAGTATCTTTCGTCAGTGCTGTATTATTAAGTATCGTTGCGGCGCTTTGTGCGTGTGGTGCTTCTGGTGTGGCAGGCGGTTCATTATTATTAATTCCATTAGCTTGTAGCTTATTCGGTATTAATGATGACATCGCAGCACAAATGATTGGTGTAGGTTTCGTGATCGGTATCTTACAAGACTCAACTGAAACAGCACTTAACTCATCAACTGACGTATTATTTACTGCGGCAGTATGTATGGAAGAAGAGCGTAAAAACGGTTAATTAAATGAATCTGACAAGGCGGGCAAATTGCTCGCCTTTTGTTTTTAAGGGAAAGAGAATGACACTTTTAATTCAGCAAGCAAAATTTGAGCTTCATCAAAAACAGACCTTAAACTTACCGCACTTTGCGATTGAGCCACGACAATATTGGGTTGTGGTAGGCAGTAATGGGAGTGGAAAATCAGCGTTTGCTTTAGCTTTGCAAAATGAATTGCCTTTACAGGAAGGGGAGTATCGTAATACTTTCAAATGTGTTCAATCTTTCTCTTTTGAAAAACAGCGAGAAATTCTTGAAGCGACATTAAAGAACTTAAATAACGATGATACCGATCCTGATTTTTTTGGTAAAACTGCAAGAGAAACCATTTTAAATGGTAGTACGGCGCTTACTTTTTGTGAACAAATTGCAGAAAAATTAGGGATTACTTATCTCTTAGATCGTTTTTTTATCAAACTTTCCACTGGCGAAACTCGAAAAGTCTTATTGGCACAAGCGTTATTACAAAAGCCCGATCTATTAATTTTAGATGAGCCTTTTGAAGGGCTAGATCAGCAATCAGTGCAAGATTGGATGGCAATGTTGAGCGAGCTGAAAAAAGAATGTGCAATCGTTCTGATCGTTAATCGTCTAGCAGATATTCCAGAACAGTCCACTCATTTAGCCATGTTGGAAAATTTAGAGGTAGTACTAGAAGGTGAACGCCAATCCATTGAGCAACAAAGTATTTATCAACAATTAGTTTATGCGGAGCAGTCTGTTGATGTGGCTTTGCCAGAACCAGCGTCACCATTACTAAAACTGCCTGAAAATCAACCGCACTTTGAGCTTAAAAATGTCACGGTCAAGTATGGCGATAAAATCATTTTGGATCATTTAAACTGGGTTGTTCAACCTCATCAAAATTGGTGGATTAAAGGACCAAATGGTGCAGGGAAGTCTACTTTACTTTCTTTAATTACAGGTGATCACCCGCAAGCATTTGCTAATCATGTGGTGATCTTTGGTAAACAACGTGGCTCAGGTGAAACCATTTGGGATATTAAACAAAAAATTGGTTACGTAAGTAGCCAACTACATTTAGATTATCGTGTGAATTGTTCCGTGCTAGATGTGATTATTTCAGGCTTTTTTGACAGTATTGGGATTTATCAACAAGTGCCAGAGGCAATTCGTTTGAAAGCCATGCAGTGGTTAGCTCGTTTAAATCTGACTTATTTAGCAAAAACGCCATTTCGTTCACTTTCTTGGGGGCAGCAACGTTTGCTTTTAATCACACGAGCGATGGTGAAACATCCACCTGTTTTAATTTTAGATGAGCCTTTTCAAGGGCTTGATGGATTAAATCGTAAGCTAGTGAAACATTTTATCGAACAACTGGTAAATAATAGCGAAACGCAGCTTTTATTTGTTTCTCATCAAGATTTAGATGCGCCGAATTGCATTACGCATCTTTTTGAATTTATAAGAGAAAACGATAAATATATTTATGTACAAAGTGCGGTCTAATTTGATAGACTTTTCTTATATTTCCTCATCATTAAGGAGCAATCTATGGAAGGCTTATCTATTGCCGCAATCGTCTTTATTGTATTAGTTGTCGTTGTACTTTTTTCTGCACTCAAAACTGTACCGCAAGGTTATAACTGGACAATTGAGCGTTTTGGGCGTTATACCCATACCTTAATGCCGGGCTTGAACTTTGTGGTCCCATTTGTGGATCGTGTTGGTCGTAAGATCAATATGATGGAACAGGTATTAGATATTCCGTCACAAGAAGTGATTTCTAAGGATAACGCCAACGTATCCATTGATGCGGTCTGTTTCGTTCAGGTGATTGATGCTCGCAGTGCAGCTTATGAAGTAAATCATTTGGAACAAGCAATTATCAATTTAACCATGACTAACATTCGTACAGTGCTAGGCTCGATGGAATTGGATGAAATGCTTTCTCAACGTGATTCCATTAATGGTCGTTTATTGGCAATTGTGGATGAAGCGACCAATCCTTGGGGGATTAAAGTCACCCGTATTGAAATTCGCGATGTACGTCCACCACGTGAATTGATTGATTCAATGAACGCACAAATGAAAGCTGAACGTAATAAACGTGCGGAAGTGTTGGAAGCGGAAGGTATTCGTCAGGCGGAAATTTTACGTGCAGAAGGGGAAAAACAAGCCCGAATTCTGAAAGCGGAAGGGGAACGTCAAGAAGCCTTCTTACAAGCAGAAGCACGTGAACGTGCAGCAGAAGCAGAAGCGAAAGCAACCCAAATGGTGTCAGAGGCGATTGCCAGCGGTGATACCAAAGCGATCAATTACTTTATCGCACAAAAATATACAGAAGCCTTAAAACAAATCGGTGGTTCACCGAACAGCAAAGTGGTCATGATGCCGCTTGAAGCAGGCAATCTAATCGGCTCGGTAGCGGGCATTGCCGAACTGTTAAAAGTCGACAAAAAAGCGTAATTTCCTAAAGTGCGGTTAAAAATGACCGCACTTTTTCTCTCAAGGAGTTGATATGGCAGATTGGTTAACAACTTGGTCGGTATGGCATTGGTTAGTATTAGGTTTTATATTATTAATCGCTGAAACCCTCGTGCCTGGTGTATTTTTATTATGGTGGGGCTTGGCCGCGATTGTGGCTGCAGGCGTAATGGCATTGGTGCCGAGTTTATCTTTAACCGTGTTAGCCGTTTTTTATGCGATTTTAGCAATTATTTTTTCGCTACTTTGGTGGAAATACCAACATAGTAAAGATAATCAGGATCAATCACGTACAACCTTAAACCAACGAGATCATACTCTGTTAGGTAAAAAAGGAACGGTATTAGAAATCGGTTTTAACGGGATTGGTCGTGGTGCCTTTGGCGATACCACATGGCGTATCCAAGGCGAGCATTTAACAGTGAATGATCTGGTGGTGGTAGAACGCGTTGATGGCATTACACTGTTAGTGAAAAAGGTAGCAGAATGAATCATTTAATTATTTTTGCGCATCCCAATAGTCAAAAAAGTTTTGGTCGCGCCATAGTGGATCGCGTTGTAAAAGCAAGCCAACAGCTTGGTGTTGAAACCCATTTGCGCGATCTTTACATCATGGAATTTAACCCGATTATTTCCTTTGAAGAATTACAATCGGCGAATAAAGGGATTATTCCGGCAGAAATTCAGCAAGAACATGAGTTTATTCGCCAAGCAGATTTGATTACGATGGTTTATCCTTTATGGTGGATGGGCTTTCCTGCAATGCTGAAAGGCTATTTGGATCGTGTATTAAGTCATGGTTTTGCTTATAAAACAGAAAATGGTGAATCCAAAGGTCTGCTTCAAGATAAAGCGATGCAGCAATTTATCACCATAGGGAGTAGCGTAGCAAAATATCAAGAATACGGAGTCGATAAATCCCTCAATCATTGTTTGATCAATGGTTTATTTAATTATTGCGGTATTGAAAATGTGGATTACACTTTGTTCGGTGATATTCATATTATCGATGATGCCGCTCGCCAAGCGATGCTTGATGAAGCTGCCGAAAAAACAACGGCAAAATTGACCGCACTTTTAGCTCAATCGTGAGCACAATCATAGGAAAGCAACAGATGTCAGAAACTCAAGTAAATAATTTTTCTTTAATAAGCCGCCTATTTGGCAATTTATTTTATCGTAGCCCTACGGATCCAATTTTGAGTGGGGTATTTGATTGGCTGCAGCAACAAGGTTTAAGTCAAGTGTGGGCACTTTCTACGGATAAAGAAAGCGAAGCGGCCATTGATAATTTACAAATGAAAATTGATTTAACGTTGCTTGATCAAGAATATCAAAAATTGTTTGGTCCAAATGGTAACGTACCGACAGCTATTTCAAGTTATGATATGGATGTGCAACGTTTTGTGGATTTTCGTCATGCTCGTAATGTGCCCGAAGCAGAGAATGTGGATCACTTCGCCTTGTTATTGCTTACGGCTTCTTGGTTAGAAGACAACACGGAATCGCTATCTGCTCAACAGGGTTTATTCGGTGATTTTCTCTTGCCTTGCGCAGCGAAATTCTTAACCCAAGTAGAAACTTATGCAACGCTTCCTTTCTATCGTTCATTGGCGTATTTAACCCGTGAAATCTTGGCTGCAATGGCTGATGAGTTAGAGGAAGGCGAGTAGTTTTCATCAATAGAATAGATCTCTAAAAGAGATTTTTAGATAACAATAAAAAAGCCCCGTGAATCAAAACGCGGGGCTTTTATTTAATGGAAGATCAATTATTCTTCAGAAGTTACATCTTCAGATCCTTCATCTTCATCATCCACATCACAAACACGTTCAAGACTGACTACGTGCTCATCTTCTGCGGTACGAATTAAACGAACCCCTTGGGTGTTACGGCCAACGATACTTACTTCACTTACATGAGTACGCACTAAGGTACCTGCATCAGTAATAAGCATAATTTGGTCGGTTTCTTCTACTTGTGTCGCAGCAACGACTTTACCGTTACGTTCGCTCACTTTAATCGAAATCACCCCTTTGGTATTACGGGATTTGGTTGGGTATTCGCTTAATTGCGTGCGTTTACCATAACCGTTTTGCGTCGCGGTAAGGATTGCGCCATCATTTTTCGGTACGACTAAGGAAACGACTTTATCGATGTTGAGATCGAGTGTTTCTTCCGCATTATCATCAGAAACATCTTCAATTTCGACCGCACTTTCATCATCAGCGATATCATTGGTTAGGGCGAGTTTAATACCGCGTACACCTGTTGCTAAACGACCCATTGCACGTACTGCGCTTTCAGCGAAACGTACCACGCGACCTTGCGAAGAGAACAACATGATTTCGTTAGAGCCATCGGTAATATCCACGCCGATTAATTCATCTTCATCACGTAAGTTCAAGGCGATGATACCGCTTGAACGTGGACGGCTGAATTCGGTTAGCGCAATTTTCTTCACAATACCACCAGCGGTTGCCATGATGACGAATTTATCTTCTTCATAAGCAGAGATTGGCAGGATTGCGGTGATACGCTCATTTTCTTGTAATGGTAGAATATTTACAATTGGACGACCACGCGCGCCACGGCTGGCTTGTGGTAATTGATAGACTTTCAACCAATATAAGCGACCACGGCTCGAGAAGCAGAGAATCGTATCGTGAGTATTCGCTACTAAGAGTTTTTCAATGAAGTCTTCATCTTTCATCTTCGTTGCAGATTTACCTTTACCACCACGACGTTGTGCTTCGTAGTCGGTAAGCGGTTGATATTTCACATAACCTTCGTGAGAAAGGGTTACTACTACATCTTCTTGAGCGATTAAATCTTCTAAATCAATATCACCGGAAGCCGCAGTAATTTCGGTACGACGTTCATCGGCGAATTGTGCACGTACTTGTTCAAGCTCTTCACGAATCACTTCCATCAAGCGCTCAGGGCTATTGATGATGTGGAGAAGTTCTGCAATTTTAACCAATAACTCTTTGTATTCATTGATCACTTCTTCAGTAGCAAGACCGGTTAAACGGTGCAAGCGAAGTTCTAAGATTGCATCAACTTGTTCTGGAGAAAGATAGTAATCAGAACCTTTAATACCAAATTCAGCGGCTAATTCAGCTGGGCGTGCCGCTGCATCAAGTAAGCCTAAGATCTCACTGTTGAGTTTCCAAGGGCGAGAAATTAATTTTTCTGCCGCTTCTTTACGCTCTTTCGATTGACGGATGATGTCGATGATTTCATCGATGTTTGATGTTGCAACCGCTAAACCTTCTAAAATATGGGTACGCTCGCGGGCTTTACGCAATTCAAATAAAGAACGGCGAATCACCACTTCGCGACGGTGCATCACAAAGGCTTCAATGATTTGTTTTAAGTTGAATAAACGTGGTTGACCGTGATCCAAGGCCACCATGTTGATCCCGAAGGTCACTTGCATTTGGGTGAGAGCATAGAGGTGATTTAATACCACTTCACCTACGGCATCACGTTTGATATCGATTTCAATGCGGATCCCTTCTTTGTTAGAAAGGTCGATAATATTGCTGATACCTTCGATTTTTTTATCTTTGATAAGCTCAGCAATTTTTTCCACTAATTTGGCTTTGTTCACCTGATAAGGCAATTCAGTCACAATAATTTGTTCTTTGCCTTTATCTGTGGTTTCTACGCTAGCACGAGCGCGAACATACACTTTGCCGCGACCAGTGCGATAAGCTTCTTCAATCCCTTTACAGCCATTAATTAATGCCGCTGTTGGGAAGTCAGGGCCTGGAATATATTGCATTAATTCATCAATGGTGATGTTTTCGTTATCAATATAAGCCAAGCAGCCATCTAGAACTTCATTTAAGTTGTGTGGTGGAATGTTGGTTGCCATCCCCACCGCAATACCGGAAGAACCGTTTGCTAAAAGTGCCGGAATACGGGTTGGTAATACATCCGGAATCATTAATTCGCCATCGTAGTTTGGCGAGAAATTCACGGTTTCTTTATCCAAGTCAGTTAATAATGCTTGGGTGATTTTTTGCATACGGACTTCGGTATAACGCATTGCCGCTGGCGCGTCACCGTCGATTGAACCGAAGTTACCTTGCCCATCTACCAACATGTAGCGCAATGAGAACGGCTGTGCCATACGCACAATGGTGTAGTACACCGCAAAATCACCGTGTGGGTGATATTTACCGATTACATCACCTACCACACGGGCAGATTTTACGTATTTTTTGCCGGCAGTGATGCCAGATTGATCCATGGAGAAAAGCACACGTCGATGCACCGGTTTTAAACCGTCACGTACGTCGGGCAAAGCACGCCCAACAATCACCGACATGGCGTAGTCAAGGTAAGAAGATTTGAGTTCTTCTTCAATATTGACTAGGGTAATAGAGGAATGGATTGAATCCGTCATTTTTATTCCTTTTTTGATCAAAAAATTGCGACGGATTATAGCATAAATTTAAGCATTTTTGTGTGAAAAGTGCGGTTGATTTTAAAGCAGTTTTTTAATGCGGAAATAAATAAGGCAGACATTAAGTCCGCCTTATGATTGAGAGAAAATCGTCTATTTCCAATTTTCTCGTTTGGCTTTTTGTAATTTAGCATAGGCACCAAGTAACGCTTGGTGTTCTTTGAAGTTTTCAAGCGTTTCATCGCTGGCTGGTAAGTTATAGAACGGGTTACCTTTTTCAGCCACCGCAGCCCAAGCTTGTTGAACGGCTTCTTTGCCATACATTCTTTCAAATACAGTGCGATATTGTTGCGGATCTCGAGTGCTGTCTAAATGCAATTCAATGATGCTGATTAAAGCACGATAGTAATTTGCACGCTCAGGCGTAAACACAGAGCTGTTCATATTCATCGTCCAGTTTGCCCAATCTAAGGCTAATTCTAATTCACCTAATGCTAAGTAAAGCATGGATTTAAGTTCACCAACACGTAATGTTGTCCAACCGCTTGCTTTTGGTGCAATGATACCGATAAATTCGCGAACGCGTGTGGCATCGTCAATATCTTGCTCATCTAATTCTGCTAATAATTCTTCATAAGTTTCAGCATCATGATGATGGTGTGGCAGATCCAATAAGATCTCACGCCAGTCCATACCCATATTATTATTGGCATAAATGAGGTCATCAGCAGGATAGATATCAGACATGCCTGGTACGATAATGCGGCAAGCGTAAACGTCTAAATGGTTGTAATCCATGATATAGACTTCTTTTTCCTCTGCATTAAAGATTGCCATCAAGTTTTCATATTCTTCTTGCGTTGAACCTGAGAAATCCCAATCTACAAATTCATAGTCTGGCGTATTTTTAAATAAATCCCAAGAAATTAAACCGCTAGAATCAATAAAGTGTGTTTCAAGGTTAGCATGCTCCGCCACATCATCATTATTGAATGATGGAGGAGAGAATACATCGAGATCTTTTAAGCTGCGACCTTGTAAAAGCTCCGTTACTGTACGCTCTAATGCCACTTGGAAGTTTGGATGTGCACCAAAAGAAGCAAAGCAAGTGCCGTTATTTGGGTTAAGCAACACTACACAAATGACAGGATATTTGCCACCTAGTGACGCATCAAAGGCATAAATAGGGAAGCCTTCTTCCTCTAATTTTGCAATAGAGGCTTGAATAGATGGATAACGATCCATCACGGATTTTGGGATTTCAGGAAGACTGATAGCTTCTGCAATAATGCGATTTTTTATATAACGCTCAAAGACCTCTGAAAGCCCTTGCACACGTGCTTCATTTTTTGTGTTACCAGCGGACATCCCATTAGAGACATACAAATTCGCAATGATACTTTGTGGAATATAGACGGTTTCTTGATCGGATTGGCGTACATAAGGCATCGCGACAATACCGCGATCGTAATTACCGGATTGCAGATCCACAAGCAATTCAGGGGTTAGTTCTTGATTTGGATCGAAATAATCCCATAAATAGTCATCTAAAATTCCTTGTGGTAAAAGGTCTTCATCTTCAATCGGAAACCATTTTTCAGTGGGATAATGGACGAAATCACCGTTAGCAATCTCTTGTCCTAAATAGAAATCAGCAAAGAAATAGTTGGTAGAAAGACGCTCGAAATATTCACCTAACGCAGACGCTAATGCGGCTTTTTTGCTCGCGCCTTTACCGTTAGAAAAACATTGTGGGCAATCTTTATCACGAATATGTACAGACCATACATTTGGCACAGGATTAAGCCAAGAGGCTTCTTCAATATTGAAACCAAGTGCGGTCAATTTTTGTTGAAATTTTGAAATACTGTCTTCAAGTGCGGCATCTTTGCCGGGAATAAATGTTTGTTCGCTCATAATTGTTCCTGTTATAAAAAACTTTCGGATCATAGGGGAGTTTGAGATGCTAGGCAAGCATAAAATTTATACGCTTTGGCTCTTGTTTTCCTTGATTTTTAAGGGTAAATTAGCCTAGCGCAGAAAGGCAATTTCTGTGTAGGTAAAATTATAAACAAATCAATCAATTGGGAGACATTATGGCTCAAGGATTTTATGAATTAAAAGTGGCTAAAGACGGACAATTTATGTTCAACTTAAAAGCAGCAAACGGACAAGTTATTTTAACTAGCGAACTTTATAAAACAAAAGCATCAGCTGAAAACGGTATTGCTTCAGTGCAAAAAAATGGTGTGGATGCGAAAAACTTTGAATATCGCGTAGCGAAAAATGACAAGCCTTACTTCATTTTAAAAGCGGCTAACCACCAAGAAATTGGCCGTAGCCAATATTATTCTTCTCAAGCTGCAGCAGAAAAAGGCGTTGAGTCTGTCATGAATAATGCATCTTCTGCAGTAATCAAAGAAGTGACAGAATAATCATTCTGTTCTTATTTCTTTAAATGCACCTGCCGGCTCTAAAAACGCCGGCATTTTTGACCGCGCTTTCTCCGGATTCAGTGTTAAGGGATAGGTTCGTTTTTGTGCGATGATCACAGTAAGCGGAGAACGGAGCGTGCTTTTCTCTTGTTTTATGGATAGTCTTTCTTCTGCAATCACATCAAAGTTTAATAACGATAACCAGTCAATGACTCGCCAAGTAGCATATTGTCGAAATTTAAAGTCACCTAATTTGGATTTGAAAAGTAATGGACTCATCGGGTTAAATAACGTGATGAAAATCCAACCGTCATCTTTTAAAACTCGATGTGCTTCACGCAATATTTGATGAGGATCTTGCGTAAAATTTAAGGTGTTTGCTAATAAGCAGGCATCCATTTCTTTTTCAATAAAAGGCAAGGTTAATGGCGATGCTTGGAGCAAGCTATCACTTTCATTTAAAAGTGCGGTAGGAAAATGCGCTGTTTTTTCAGCTAATACAATTTGATGACGTAAAGGCAAGTCAAAGGCGATTTCGCCACTTAAGGCACCGACTTTCAGTATTTGATAGCCTAAAATTTTTGGTGTCCATTGGGCAAAATAATGTGTTAATACGTTACAATAGGCTTCACCTTGTGGTAACGCTTGCCAACTTTCAGGTGAAAGAAGTGGTTTGTGCCATTTGGCTTTCCAATTCAATGTTAATCCTATTTTCATAAGGTAATTTATGCTAGTTCCTATTCCTGCACTCAATGATAACTATATTTGGCTTTATAGACGAGAAAATTTCCCCGTAATTGTGATCGATATCCCAGAAATAACCCGTTTAATTCCGTACTTAGAATCCAATAAGCTAGACGTAGAAGCGGTGTTATTAACCCATAATCACGATGATCATGTGCAAGGTGTCGCGGAATTTAAGCAATATTATCCTAATGTGCCTGTTTTCGGCCCAACAGAATGTGCAAATAAAGGGGCAACCAACATTATGGATAGTGGTGTGATTAATACGGCACATTATCATATTGAAGTTTTACCAAGCGGTGGTCATACGGCAGGGCATGTCAGCTATTTGGTGGATGGGCATCTATTTTGCGGAGATGCGTTATTTTCTGGTGGTTGTGGACGCGTGTTTACGGGAAATTTTACTCAAATGTTTGAATCTATGCAGCGTTTTAACCAATTACCAGATGAAACCGTGGTTTGCCCGGCGCATGAATATACGCTGGGTAATTTAGCTTTTGCGGAAACCATATTGGCGGATAAAAGTGCGGTCAAAAATCAACGTGTTTTGGTGGAACGTTATCGTGCGGAGGGTAAACCGAGTTTGCCAACAACAATTGGATTAGAAAAACAAATTAACCCATTTTTACAAGCAAAAAATTTAGATGAATTTACAAAATGGCGTTTAGCTAAAGATAAGTTTTAACTCGTTTTGGTTATTTGTCTGAGTTTTTTCTCTTGAAATTTGCTCAATTCTCAACAATTCATTAAAATAGCGGAACTTTTACTTTCTACTTAAGCCGCATATTTATAAAAGTGCGGTTGTTTTTATTAGGTTTTTATGACCCTTCTTGTTCTAGGCATTAATCATAAAACAGCTTCTGTCGCTGTTCGTGAGAAAGTCGCTTTTTCTGAAGAAAAGCGGCAGCTTGCCTTACAACAAATTCACCAGCAAGATTTGGCAGAAAGTGCGGTTATTCTTTCTACCTGCAACCGTACAGAGATTTATCTTCATCATCGTCAAATTTCGCCCCAAGAGTGTAAGCAATGGCAAACGAACTGTATAAATTGGTTTGCTAATATTCATCAGCTTTCTGTAGATGAATTAAATAAAAGTATTTACACCCATCAAAATCAACAAGCAGCGAATCATTTAATGCGCGTGGCCTGTGGTTTGGATTCATTAATTTTGGGTGAGCCGCAAATTTTGGGACAAGTGAAACAAGCTTTCCAAATCAGTGAAGATTATTATCAAGCGGCGAATATTCCACTTTCAAGCACGCTTTCTCGTTTGTTCCAAAAAACCTTTGCTACGGCAAAACGTGTACGCACAGAAACCAATATTGGTGAAAGCGCTGTATCGGTGGCTTATGCAGCTTGTAGCTTGGCGCGTCAAATTTTTGAATCTTTACGTGAATTACAAATTTTGCTTGTTGGGGCAGGGGAAACTATTGAATTGGTGAGCCGTCATTTATTACGCCATGGCGTAAAAAAATTGATGATTGCTAACCGCACTTTATCTCGCGCTGAACAGTTGGTGGAAAACTTAGCATCTAATACGCCGATAGAAGTGTATTCTCTCGATGAGTTGCAAACACCACTAAATCAAGCGGATATTGTCATCAGCTCAACAGGCAGTCCGAATGTTTTAATCACGAAAGCGATGGCTGAAATTGCGGAAAAAGCACGCCAATTTAAACCGACTTTGATGGTGGATATTGCGGTACCACGTGATATTGATGAAAACGTCTCGGAATTAGAAAGTGTGTATCATTACACCGTAGATGATTTGCAAGATATTATTCAACGCAATCTTTCTCAACGTGAGCAAGCATCAGAGCAAGCGCAAGACATCATTACACAAGAATGTACGGATTTCTTCGAGTGGTTGAAGGTTCATCAGTTCTCCAATTTGATTCGTCATTATCGTGATGAGGCGGAGAATACTCGCCAAGAATTACTCGAAAAAGCCTTACACCAAATTCAACAAGGTGAGAATGCTGAAAAAATTCTGCAAGAATTGAGTTATAAATTAATGAATAAACTCATTCATGCGCCAACCCAAACCATGCAAGCGATGATGAAATCCGGTAATGCGGAAGGCTTGCACGCCTTTTCAAATGCTTTGCATTTAACCCATCCTTTAAATGAAAAAAACGATTAGATTTTTGACCGCACTTTTCGGTGGCGCATCGTTACTAATGAGTGTGCCATCTTTAGCTGAATATCGAACTTTTGATGATGGCAATATTACTTACGGGATTTTTCAAGCAAAACCCGAAGAAGTACAGCTACATTGGAAAGATGCTGAAGGTAACGATTATCAAAGTCTAACGCGTCTCAAAAATGCCTTAGAGCCTAGCTATAACGTGAAAATGGTGATGAATGCGGGTATTTATAGCATGAATAACACGCCAGCGGGATTATGGATTGAGCATGGAAAAGAGCTCAATGCATTAAATACAAAAGCAGGCAAAGGTAATTTCCATGTGCAGCCTAATGGGGTATTCGCCATTGCTGGAAATAAACCCTACATTTTAACAACCGCTGCGTATCAGAAAAGCAAACTCAAGCCAGACTTTGCGTTGCAATCAGGCCCGATGTTAATTATTCATGGAAAAATGAATCCGCAATTTCGAGCTAGCCTAGAAAGCTATCATAAGCGTAATGCAGTATGTTTGACGAAACAAAATGAATTACTTTTCCTGATGACAATAAAAGGCGCGCCTAACCTTTATACATTAAGCCAAGGTTTGCTGAAAATAGGTTGTTATGACGCCTTATATCTTGATGGAACAATATCTAATTGGTACATTCCAGGGCAATTTAACACCTTGCATTGGAAGCGTTTTGTTGGAATGATCTCCGTTCTTGATGTGAACAAAAAATAGCAAAAGCGTTTTATTTATAATCAACTAAATCAAAAAATCCGTTTTTTGCAAAAAAATGATTGACGAGAATAGGTCAAATCAGGATAATACGCCCCGCAAAGCCGATAAGGTAAAGCAAATGATGGCTACATAGCTCAGTTGGTTAGAGCACAACACTCATAATGTTGGGGTCGCAAGTTCGAATCTCGCTGTAGCCACCAAATTTGCGGGACTGGCGAAATTGGTAGACGCACCAGATTTAGGTTCTGGCGCCGAGAGGTGTGTGGGTTCAAGTCCCTCGTCCCGCACCATTTATCAGCTTGCAGTCAAATAGTAGTTGGGGTATCGCCAAGCGGTAAGGCACCGGGTTTTGATCTCGGCATCCCTAGGTTCGAATCCTAGTACCCCAGCCATACTATCTAAATAAAATCTTCTTTATTTCCAATCAAAGAATTTCAGTTGGGGTATCGCCAAGCGGTAAGGCACCGGGTTTTGATCTCGGCATCCCTAGG
>CAJLFU010000042.1 GCA_905205995.1 uncultured Haemophilus sp.
GTAATTGACCATTTGGCATCATCAATTTGTTCGAAGTTTGTGACTTCATAACCTTCTTCAGCCGCCCAAGCGGGAATGGCTTCAGTGGCTTGTGTGCAGTCGAATTCAATTTCTAGGCCATCGCCTTTATTTAACTTAGCCATAGCTTCCTTGGCTTCAACGAGAGGAAAGGGGCAAACAAGGCCGAGTGTTGGTAATTTAACGATCATATAAACTCCTTATGATGCTTTTGCTAATTTTAAACGTTGTGGACGGATAATAGTGAAGTAGGCGGCCACCCAAGTGCCGAAAATCATCAATGGCAATGAGACCCAACCTTGCCAAGAGAAAAAGGCGGTTTCGACTAAGCCATTACCGATGGAGCAACCACCTGCAAGGGTTGCGCCAATGCCCATGAGAATACCGCCGAGTCCGCTACGTAGAATTGTCGTGGCATCCGGTACACGGACACGAAATTCATTGCTCGCTTTAGCGCCGATGAATGACCCAATAAAAATCCCTAAGACTAAGAATACGCCCCAGTTTATAAATTTACCGTCGCCAGTAACGAGGAATTGCATGATATTGGCAGATGGACCAGTGATTCCAAGTCCAAATTCACGACCTGTAGCGACACTGAGTGGCCAAGCGGCAAGTGCGATTAATCCGATTAACACGGCTGAGAAAAATGGGTGCCAGCGTTTTTCAAATAATAAATGAGCAAGCCCCGTTTTTTTCGGTTTTAATGCCGCAACTTTTACGCTTGGTTTACTGAGATGTTTGTACACATAGAAAGCTGTCACTAAAGTTAATAGTGCCACTAACCACCAAGGTGAAATGCCGAATGTATCGTAAATGTTGCGTTGTTCGATATTGATACTGCGTAAAGTTTTATTGAATTCCCCTAATGGACCAGTACGCATGATGGCACTTAATAGCATATAAGTGAATAAAGCAACCCAACTGCCGACTAAGCCTTCCGCAGCACGGTACCAAGTTCCTGTTGCACAACCACCAGCAAGAACAATGCCAATACCAAACACAAAGGCACCGATAATCACCGCTAAAAAGGCAAAATTTTCAGCCGGATCGACATTTAAAACACCGATTTCTTTTAAGAGAAAGAAACCGATGGATTGCACGGTAATTGCCAATAAAAGGGCAACAAACATTTTGTTATTTTTGGTGACATACATATCGCGAAATGCGCCAGTAATACAAAAGCGCCCACGCTGCATTACAAATCCGAGTAAAATTCCGCAAAGTAATCCGGTTAAAAGCATAAATATTCCTTCTCTTTTAGAACTAAGTAGGTTGGTATTTTCTAAAAAAATAAGAAGATGACGCCAATAACTTTTAGCTAGAAAATATGTTTTTTTGATATAAAAAAAGTGCGGTCAGAAATTTACATGTTTTTCTGACCGCACTTTATCGTAAGTTATCACGATATTAAGGACAGGGTTTACTCACCATAATTTCAATTACTTGACGATCGATGTGGTGCATACTCTTAGAGGCAATTGAGCATAGATTGTCGATAGTGCGATCGAGATCATGTTCAACGATACCTTCATTGCCCGTAACATGGGTTTTATCCATTACCGTATCAACCATTCCAAGGAATTTGCAGACCGTCAGAACCACATTAACGGCATTGAGAATTTTTGGAATCAGGCAAAACGCGTCTTGCGCAAATACAACAGAATTGATCGCAAATCCTTCCCGCTGTTCTTGAAAGAATGCGAATTTCGGTTTAACTTCGGCACACCGTCTCAACAGCTTAAAATTCTGCGGGATTGGTGTGGAATTTAGGGCTAATCTACGTCAGCCCCATAACTTTTGGCTAGAAAATATGTTTTTTTGATATAAAAAAAGTGCAGTCAGAAATTTGTGTGTTTTTCTGACCGCACTTTATCGTAAGTTATCACGATATTAAGGACAGGGTTTACTCACCATAATTTCAATCACTTGGCGATCGATATGGTGCATACTCTTAGACGCAATCGAGCATAGGTTGTCGATAGTGCGATCGAGATCGTGTTCAACAATGCCTTCATTGCCCGTAACATGGGTTTCATCCATCGCCATAAGTACTGATTTATAACCAGAAGCCACGCTAGTGGACACTTTCATCGCACAGCTATTGGATGCGCCATCGCAGATGATTCCGCTAATATCACCAATCATGCTGCAAATCCCCATGCTTGCTGTTTCGAATTTACCCGTAAGTAAATAGGCGATACCCGCACAGCTTCCCATTGATGCGGTTGTTACCGCGCAAAGGGCAGACAGTTTTGGTAATTTACTGTGAATATAAATGGCCATTAAGTGTGATAAGAAGAGGGCGCGGAGACGTTTTTCTTCATCCACGTTTAAATAATCGGCGACCACAACCACGGGCATAGTGGCGGCAATACCTTGATTGCCTGAACCTGAATTACTCATTGCTGGCAATGTAGCCCCGCCCATACGTGCATCGGAGGCTGCCGTGGTTTCAATCATGATTTTGCTGAGCAAATCATCTGACATTAAGCCACTACCAACTTGTTTGCGTAATGTTCTGCCAATGTGCAAACCGTAATTTTCGCGTAATCCTTCATCAGACAAAGCTCGGTTGAGCTCAGCAGCTTGTCCGATAAAGCGGATTTTATCGAGCTCAACTTCACAAGAAAATTCAAAGATTTCACGTGCGCTCACCTGTTTGAAAATATCATAAGGATCGCAATCAGTACATTCATCGTGTTCTTTCTCAAAAACAACTTCGCCATTTTTTTCAATTAAAATGATGTTTGTATGTTGATCTTGAATCGCTACTTTCACTCGGTCATTATCGGCAAACAATACGACTTCCGAATATAAAATATGATCGGTTTGATGAATATCCACATTAACGAGCTTTTTATCAAGCATCGCCTTGGCTTGGGATACTTGCTCTGGCGTGATGTGTCTTAATACTTCTAATTCACCTTCAGGATCACCGCCTAAAGCACCAATCGCTGCTGCAATAGGTAAGCCCACCATACCCGTTCCCGGTACTGCAACACCCAATCCATTTTTCATTAAGTTTGGTGATACTTTCGCTTCAATACGTTCAGGTGTTTTGCCTAAATATTTAGCTGCCGTTGCTGCTGCAAGTGCCAAAGAGATGGGTTCAGTACAGCCAAGTGCGGGAACCACATCGCGTTCTACAAGGTGAAGTAATGGTTTTTCGATTTCGTTGAGTCTTTCTTGATTCATAAAATTCTTTTTAATTTTTTAAATACTGTCTTCTTTCTCTATGACTAATATGCGCGCTTCACCTTGTGGATGAGCAACATGTTCGGTACCGATACCCGCATAAAAAATATCACCTGTATGGAGCAATACGGCTTTCTCTTGACCATTTTCTTTGTAGCGCATTTCCACCGTACCATCCATGACAGCAAAGACTTCTTCACCGTCATTGATATGCCATTTGTAAGGTTTATCTGTCCAGTGCAGACGCACGGAAATACTATTCATATTGGTAATATCAAGGGCTCCCCAAGCACGTTCAGCCGTAAAGAGGTGACTTCTAATAACTTTATTCATGACTAAATTTGTTAGTGAGCCTCATCCCAGTTTGTACCTTGACCCACTTCTACAATCAGTGGTACCACTAAATCAGCTGCACTTTCCATTTGTGTTTTGATGAGTTCGCTATAAAACGCGACTTTTTCTGACCGCACTTCAAATACCAATTCATCGTGCACCTGCATAATCATTGCGATATCGGGATCGTTTTGTAGTTTTTGATCCAATTGAATCATTGCTCGTTTAATAATGTCTGCGGCGGTACCTTGCATTGGCGCATTGATCGCGACACGTTCGGCTGCTTTACGGCGCATACCATTAGAAGAGTTAATATCCGGCAGATATAAACGACGGCCGAATAGGGTTTCCACATAGCCTTGGGCTTTGGCTTTTTCACGAATATCGTGCATAAAGGTTTGTACGCCAGGATAGCGTTTGAAATACAAATCCATATAGCTCTGAGCATCGGCACGGCCAATACCGAGTTGGCGCGATAAGCCAAAGGCAGACATTCCATAAATTAAACCGAAATTAATCGCCTTGGCATTGCGGCGTTGTTCGGACGTCACTTCATCCAGTGCCACCCCAAAGATTTCTGCTGCAGTAGAGCGGTGAATATCTTTGCCTTGAGTAAAGGCGTTAATTAAGCCCTGATCCTGTGATAGGTGCGCCATAATGCGTAGCTCGATTTGAGAATAGTCGGCAGCAACAACGGTAAAGCCTTCGCGCGCAATAAATGCCTGTCGAATACGGCGGCCTTCTTCATTACGAATCGGAATGTTTTGCAGATTCGGATCACTTGATGAAAGACGACCGGTGGCTGTCACCGCTTGATGGTAGGAAGTATGCACTCGACCCGTTTGTGGATTAACCATTTGTGGCAATTTGTCGGTGTAGGTGGATTTTAGTTTGCTTAGCCCACGATGTTCTACCAATACTTTCGGTAATTCATGACTAAATGCGAGTTCTTCCAACACTTCCTCGTTAGTGGATGGTGCACCTTTGGGTGTTTTTTGAATGACTGGTAAACCTAATTTATCAAACAAAATTTCCTGTAATTGTTTGGTGGAAGCTAAATTAAATGGCTGCCCCGCCAAGGCATAGGCTTGTTCTTCTAATTCACTTAAACGGTTAGTGATTTCGTTAGATTGCAGGAATAGCGCGTCGCTATCAATTAAGACACCACGACGTTCCATACGGGAAAGTACGCCTAACAACGGCAATTCCATTTCTTTAAAGAGTTTTTCAAGACTTGGTTCTTTAGAAAGTTTTTCCCATAGCACTTGCTGCAGTTTCATTGTCACATCAGCATCTTCTGCAGCGTACTCGGCGGCTTGTTCTAATGGAATTTGGTTAAAGGTCAGCTGATTTTTACCTTTGCCTGCAATCTCTTCAAAACTAATGGTTTGATGCCCTAAATAACGTTTTGCCAGATCGTCCATATTATGACGACCAGTACTATTGAGCACATAGGACTCCAACATGGTATCGAAAGCCACACCTTGCACATCAATGCCATTACGGGCAAAGATGGTGAGGTCGTACTTGAAGTTTTGCCCGACTTTTTGAATGGCTGGATTTTCTAAAACTGGTTTTAACAGCGAAAGTGCGGTTGTTTTTTCGAGAGTTTTTGGTGCGCCTAAATAATCTAATTGTAGCGGTAAATAAGCCGCCTCACCGTTTTCTAACGCAAAGGAAATGCCCACCAAGTTGGCAGCCATATAATCTAAATTATCGGTTTCTGTATCGAGGGCAAAAAGTTTGGCTTGCTTAAGTTTTTCCACCCAACGATTTAAATCCGCTTCGGTGAGCAAGGTTTCATAACGGCTACGATCAATTTGAATTGCCGGCAATGCTTCATCGCTATTGTCTTGAGCGAGCGCAGGCGTAGCTTGATAGTGATTAATCTTGGTCGGTTGTTCGTTGTTATTGGTGATGGAATCAGCGCCATTCATCACTTCATTGAGCCAACGTTTAAATTCATAACGGCCGAAATATTCAGTGAGTTGATCATTATTACTTGCACCAAGGGTGAGTTGTTCTGGAGTAATATCGAGGGCGACATCGGTTTTGATCGTGGCAAGGCGATAGGATAAATCGGCCATTTCTTTTTCCGCCAATAATTTATCCCCTAATTTTTTTGCTCCACGAATTGGCAATTCAGCCACTTTGTCTAAGTTGGCATAAATTTCTGCCATGCTGCCGATACCCTGTAAGAGGCCAAGAGCGGTTTTTTCACCCACACCCGCTACGCCTGGAATATTATCGGCGCTATCGCCCATCAGCGCTAAGTAATCGATGATGAGTTCTGGTGGAATACCGTATTTTTCAATCACGGCATCGCGGTCTAATAAGGTATTATTCATGGTATTGATCAACATAATGTTGTCATCCACTAGCTGCGCCATGTCTTTATCGCCAGTGCTGATTAAGACTTTTTGATTCGCTTTGGAAGCCGCTACCGCTAAGGTACCAATGACATCATCAGCCTCCACACCTTCAATGACTAAAAGAGGAATGCCAAGGGCACGGATAATATCGTGTAACGGCTGAATTTGTTTGCGCAGATCGTCCGGCATCGGTGGACGATGGGATTTATATTGTTCAAACATTTCATCACGGAAAGTTTTGCCTTTTGCATCAAAGACCACCGCAATATGGCTCGGTTGTACTTGCGAAATCAGGCTTTTAAGCATATTTAATACACCGTACATGGCGCCAGTCGGTTCACCGGCAGAATTGGTGAGTGGCGGAAAAGCATGGAAAGCACGATATAAATAAGATGAACCGTCCACTAGGACTAATGGATTAGGAGCGATAGTTGGCATAAATATTCCGTTCAAAAATAATGAAAAGTGTCGCATTATAGCGTAAATTGCGAAATGGGGCGAACGGATAAAGTGCGGTCAATTAAACGTAAAAATTATGACGAAGGCATTTGGCTGTGGCATAATAGGAACACTTGAGCATTCAACATAAGGGAATAACATGTCATTAAAACTGGTTGAAGTTGTTGTATTAGGGCAAGTGCTGCGCTTGAATGTCCCTGCCGAACAAGAAGAGATTTTGCGTCAAGCGGCGCGTAATTTAGATCTTCAAGTGTCTGAAATGAAAGAGCGTACAGGTTTATTGCAATTAGACCGTGTGCTTTCTATTGTTGCCTTGAATTTAAGTTTTGAATTAACCCAAGAAAAGAATAAAAATGCCCAGATTGAAAACGTGTTATGTACGCGAATTCAGCAGTTAGATCATTCTTTAGAGAATGCATTAGGTGGGCGCCTTATCGTCGATTAAATAAAAAAGAACCGCATGTTGAAAGTGCGGTTCTTTTTTTATGTATTTTTAATCGGGCGTGTAATAGAGTTTACCAATTTCAATTTTTTGTCGCCCTGTTTCTTCACGCCATTTATTGCTATCTCGTAAAGAATAAACGCAGCCACAATATTCTTGCTGATAAAAACGTTCACGTTTACTGATTTCGATCATGCGTTGCGATCCTCCAGCTTTACGCCAGTTGTAATCCCAATAAATTACATCATCATATTTTTCAGCTGCACGGTGACCGCAACCGTTGATTTGATCCATGTCTTTCCAGCGAGAAATACCAAGACAGCTGGTAAATACAGGGAAACCATGCTCATGAGCATATTCAGCCGCTTTTTCAAAACGCATATCAAAACACATAGTGCAACGGATGCCACGTTCAGGCTCCCACTCCATACCTTTTGCGCGATCAAACCATTGTTGGCGATCGTAGTCTGCATCAATAAATGGAATCCCGAATTTTTGGGCAAAACGGATATTTTCTTCTTTACGAATTAAATATTCTTTCAATGGATGAATATTTGGGTTGTAAAAATAAATTGTAAATTCAATACCCGAGGCCAAAATGGCTTCCATCACTTCACCTGAGCAAGGTGCACAGCAAGAGTGGAGAAGTAACTTATTATGTCCTTCAGGTAATTCAAGTTTTTCACGAATAAAAGGCGCATTGGGATCCTTGCGCACTTTTTGTTTACGTGGTTTTTGAAATTTAGGTTGAGAATCGACCGCATTTTGCGGTTGAATTTGTTCTTCAGTCATATTAATAAGTTCGGTCTACCGACAAGTAAGCCAATGAAATTAAAGCTTTTTTGTATTCGCTTTCAGGTAATAAGGCAATAGCATCAACCGCTTTTTGGGCTTCTTGTTTCGCACGATCCATTGCATAATCAAGAGATTTATGTTCAGCCATAATCGCAAGCACGTCATCGATCGCATCACGTTTTCCGCCTTGTTCAATGGCTTCACGAATAAGCGCGGCTTGTTGTGGATTACCATGACGCATTGCGTGTAATAAAGGTAGAGTAGGTTTACCTTCGGCGAGGTCATCACCCACGTTTTTACCTAATGCGTCAGCGTTTGCGCTGTAATCTAGCACGTCATCCACTAATTGGAATGCGGTGCCGAGATAGCGACCATATTCTTGAAATGCGGTTTCAATTGATTTTTCAGCACCCGCAACAATCGCAACAGATTGTGCTGCCACTTCAAATAAGCGTGCTGTTTTACTATAAATCACACGCATATAGCTTTCTTCCGTGGTATCCGGATCATTCACATTCATCAATTGTTGAACTTCACCTTCAGCCAACACGTTGGTGGCATCTGCCATAATGCGAAGAATATCTAGGGATTGTAACTGTGCCACTAATTGGAATGCACGGGTATAAATGAAGTCACCCACTAATACGCTAGCCGCATTACCAAAGGCTGAGTTTGCCGTTGCGCGACCACGACGCATATCAGATTCATCTACCACATCATCATGTAATAAAGAAGCAGTGTGAATAAATTCTACAAAGGTCGCACAAGTCGCTACTTTATCACTTTCATAGCCTAATGCACGAGCCGCTAAAACTGCAATAAGTGGTCGAATACGTTTTCCGCCACCTTGTACAATATAAAAACCAAGTTGATTAACCATCGGCACATCGGAGTTAATTTGTGCTAGAATGGCTTGGTTGACTTTCTGCATATCCGCATCTGTTAATGCTTGGATTGCATCCATATCCATTAAATCTTGTTTGTTCATCTTCATTTGGTTCGATGGTTGTGTATATAAAAGAAAGTGCGGTGAATTTTACCCGATTTTTCAAGGTTTCTGAAATTAAACTCGAGGAAAAGCGGTTTTTTTTATTTTATTGCAAATAAGTGCTTGCGATCGAGTTGTTTTTTCCGTAGAATTTGCGACCTATTTATATGAATTTTGAAGTGCGGACCGAAAATAGTAACGGAGAAGCACAATTTATAGCGGAGTATTTATGTACGCAGTTTTCCAAAGTGGCGGTAAACAACACCGTGTGAGCGAAGGTCAAGTAGTTCGTTTAGAAAAACTTGAACTTGCAACTGGCGCAACAGTTGAGTTCGACTCAGTGTTGATGGTCGTTAATGGTGAAGATGTTAAAATTGGTGCACCAGTAGTAGCTGGTGCGAAAGTAGTGGCTGAAGTTGTGGCACAAGGTCGTGGCGATAAAGTTAAAATCGTTAAGTTCCGTCGTCGTAAACACAGCCGTAAACAACAAGGTCATCGTCAGTGGTTCACAGAAGTGAAAATCACTGGGATTCAAGCATAATTTCAGAGGAGATCAAGTAGATGGCAACTAAAAAAGCTGGTGGTTCAACTCGTAACGGTCGTGATTCTGAAGCTAAACGCCTTGGTGTTAAACGTTTCGGTGGCGAATCTGTATTAGCAGGTAGCATCATTGTACGTCAACGTGGTACTAAATTCCACGCAGGTAACAACGTAGGTATGGGTCGTGACCACACCTTATTTGCTACCGCTGACGGTAAAGTAAAATTTGAAGTGAAAGGCGAGAAAAGCCGTAAATACGTAAGTATTGTAACTGAATAATTTTACATCTGATTTGATAAACGCCCCGCATTTCTGTGGGGCGTTTTCTTTGTTTTCTTACCTGTAATTTACAATCATTAATCAAATTTGTTATCTTAGCACGATCATTCTCTTCAATATTTCTTAGAATGATATTTACCTGAATTCCTAACTGTGCTTTAGCCAAATAAAGGAAGACATCATGAAAAAACAACCTCTTTTAGGATTTCTATTTGCTTTAATTACAGCGATGGCGTGGGGATCTTTACCCATTGCGTTAAAACAGGTTTTATCCGTGATGACGCCACAAACAATCGTGTGGTATCGCTTTATTGTGGCATTTCTAGCGCTCTTTATTTTGCTTGCCTATAAGAAAAAATTGCCACAATTTTTCAAAGGTGGTCGATTCATTTGGCTTGTGCTCATTGGTGTCGCTGGATTATCGGGTAATTTCTTCTTATTTAATAGCTCACTTAATTTTATTGATCCTCCTTCAGCTCAAATTTTTATTCATTTTTCTTCTTTTGGTATGTTGATTTGCGGTATTTTTGTCTTTAAAGAAAAGCTTGGATTACATCAAAAGATTGGTTTAGGTCTGTTATTGGCTGGGTTAGTGCTTTTCTTCAATGATAAATTTGAGGTGTTTAAAGGAGAAAGTGGTTATTTAACGGGCGTCTTGCTAAGCCTAACAGCTTCATTAGTTTGGGTTGCTTATGGTATGGCACAGAAATTAATGCTTCGTCGTTTTAGTTCACAACAAATTTTATTAATGATGTATTTCGGTTGTCTTTTGGTATTTACGCCTGTTGCTGAATTTTCCCAAGTGAGAGAACTCAGTCCGTTAGCGTTTGGTTGTTTAGCTTATTGTTGCTTAAATACCTTATTTGGTTATGGTGCCTATGCCGAAGCCCTTAATCGCTGGGAGGTTTCTAAAGTAAGCGTTGTGATAACTTTAGTGCCACTATTTACAATTTTCTTTGCTCATCTTGTGCATTATGCGAGTCCTGAGAATTTTGCCGCGCCAGAATTAAATATGATTAGCTATATCGGGGCGTTTGTTGTAGTATGCGGAGCAATTTTGTCGGCAATCGGACATAAGTTATTACCGCAATCAAAGTAAAGTGCGGTTAGATATTGGAGAGTTTTTATGAAATTTATTGATGAAGCCCTGATTCGTGTGGAAGCAGGGGATGGTGGAAACGGTTGTGTAAGTTTCCGCCGTGAAAAATTTATCCCCAAAGGTGGCCCTGATGGCGGTGATGGCGGTGATGGCGGTGATGTTTATTTGGTTGCAGACGAAAACTTAAATACCTTGATCGATTATCGTTTTACGAAACGTTTTGCCGCAGAACGCGGTGAGAATGGCCATAGTTCAGATTGTACAGGTCGCCGCGGTAAAGATATTACGTTACGTGTGCCAGTGGGAACGCGTGCAATTGATAATGACACCAAAGAAGTGCTTGGCGATTTAACAAAGCATGGCGCAAAAATGTTAGTGGCGAAAGGCGGTTATCATGGTTTAGGTAATACACGTTTCAAATCTTCAGTGAACCGTGCGCCTCGCCAAAAAACCATGGGTACACCAGGTGAAAAACGCGATTTATTATTAGAATTAATGCTTCTTGCGGATGTTGGGATGTTAGGTTTACCGAATGCGGGTAAATCCACCTTTATTCGCGCCGTTTCAGCCGCAAAACCAAAAGTCGCTGATTATCCATTTACCACTTTAGTGCCAAGTTTAGGCGTAGTGAAAGTGGATGAGAGCCATAGCTTTGTAGTGGCCGATATTCCTGGATTGATTGAAGGTGCATCGGATGGTGCGGGTTTAGGGATTCGTTTCTTAAAACACTTAGAACGTTGTCGTGTGTTAATTCATTTAGTAGATATTAATCCAATTGATGAATCCGATCCTGCTGATAATATTGCGATCATCGAGTCAGAATTATTCCAATATAGCGAAAAGTTGGCAGATAAACCGCGTTGGTTAGTCTTCAACAAAATTGATACGATGACTGAAGAAGAGGCGCATGAACGAGCACAAGAGATTACTGAACGTCTTGGTTGGGAAGAAGGCTATCACCTTATTTCTGCTGCAACCGGTAAAAATGTGCCGCCACTTTGTCGTGATATTATGGATTTTATTGAAGCGAATCCACGTGATGCGGAAGTAGAAGAAAATAAACCGGAAGAAGTGAAATTCAAATGGGAAGACTACCATCAAGAACAGCTTGCTGAACATCAATTTGATGATGAAGATGACGACTGGGATGATTGGGATGATTGGGATGATTGGGATGAAGAAGATGAAGAGGGTGTTGAGTTTATTTATAAACCTTAATGCCTAAATGAAAAAAGAGCGGAAATTTGACCGCTCTTTTTTTATTGGGGTTAACCTTTCTTTTTCCCACCTTGACGCGCTTTAAAGCGAGGGTTGGTTTTCGAAATGACATAGACGACACCGTGGCGACGAACAATTTTGCAGCCAGGACGGTTTTTTGCGCTTTTGAGTGAAGATAATACTTTCATTGAACATTCCTATTTTGATTTAAATGCGCCAAATTTACCGTAACGGCTTGCAAATTCACTTGCACGACCTTCATTACCAATTTGACGAGTTTTACCGGTATAAAATGGGTGAGAAGCAGATGAGGTATCGCACATAAATACAGGATATTCATTACCATCTTCCCATTTCATTGTGTTGTTGGTTTTAGCACAAGAACGGATGAGAAAGCCTTGTTTTGCGTTGGAATCATAAAATAAAACGGTACGATAATTTTCAGGGTGAATGCCTTTTTTCATTAGAGCTCCTTATATAACGAAAAGAATTGGGCGAAGATACTAATCAAAAAGATAATGATTATCAATATAATTTTATTCATGGCTATGAGAATTTTTTTCATATTGAGAAAAAGAAAAATGCCTTTCGGTTGAAAGGCATTTTGTCTGTTTGATCGGATGGCTACCCACGATGTGCATTTTTCATAATACGCTCTTTCGCCACTTTCCATTCACGCTCTTTAATATCATCACGTTTATCATGTTGTTTTTTACCTTTCGCAAGACCGATTTTGATCTTTGCCCAAGCACCTTTCCAATAAAGAGAAAGGGCAACAATGGTAAAACCATCACGGCTTGATTTACCGAAAAGATTATCCAGTTCACGTTTATTCAATAAAAGCTTACGTGTACGCGTCGGATCGCAAACCACGTGAGTAGAAGCCAAGCTTAATGGTTGAATGGTCGCACCAAATAAATAGGCTTCACCGTTTTTAAAAATGATATAGCTGTCGCTGATATTGGCTTTACCTGCGCGCATTGATTTTACTTCCCAACCTTGTAATTCAAGGCCGGCTTCAATTTCATCTTCAATAAAATATTCGTGTCTGGCTCGTTTATTTAACGCAATGGTGTTGGAGCCGACTTTGACTTTTTTCTTGGTCATTGTTATCCGTTGTTTATTAATCGTAAATTGGTGTTGATTTTACCGAATCTCGCCGTGGATAGCAAAAAACAAAAGGCTGATTTGACTCAGCCTTTTATTACTAAATGATAGATTATTCTTCTAACTCACCACAGAAACGATAGCCTTCGCCATGTACGGTAGCAATGATTTCTGGGGTATTGGGATGATCTTCAAAATGTTTTCGAATACGACGAATTGTTACATCCACAGTACGATCTTGTGGTTTTAATTCGCGTCCTGTCATTTTTAGCAATAATTCTTCACGAGTTTGCAATTTGCCTGGGTTTTCGCAGAAATGCAACATGGCACGGAATTCACTACGAGGCAGTTTAAATTCAACGCCTTCAGGTGTGATTAAATTATGGCTATTTAAATCTAGTGTCCACCCATTAAAACGATAGTTCTCACGTTGTAAATGGGTTTCTTTGCCATTTAGTGTCATTGTGCGATGCAATAAATTTCGTGCACGAATGGTGAGTTCTCTTGGGTTAAATGGTTTAGTGAGATAATCATCTGCCCCAATTTCCAAGCCTAAAATTTTATCGACCTCGTTATCTCGCCCCGTGAGGAAGATTAATGGAATTGCAGCTTTCTCACGTAATTCACGCCCCAGTAATAAACCATTTTTACCAGGTAAGTTGATATCTAATACGATGAGATTGACCGTTTCTGAGTTTAACTGACGATACATTTCCGCACCATCTTGTGCTTGTAATACCTCATAGCCCTCAGCTTCAAAAATTCCTCTTAACGTATTACGGGTTACCGCTTCATCTTCCACGATGAGAATTTTTGGGGTAGCCATTCATTGCTCCTTGTTATATTTTGTTATGAGCATATTCTATAGTTGTAACATTACTGTAACAACAGAAAAGTGCAGTCATTGTTTAAATTACATTTAATTTTATGATCTAAGTCATAAATTATTAACATTCCGCTTATCTATGCTAGAATTTTAGCAGGAACACTAGTTGGAACTTTATGATGAAGCGAATTCTTCTTTTTTTATTTTTTATTTTTACCGCACTTTCCACTCAAGCCGGTCTTTTTGATAAGAAACCGGCTTTCTTACCTGTGGATGAAGCTTTTCAATTTTCAGCTGCGAAAAGCGAGAATCAAGAAAATGTGATCGTCAATTGGTCGATTGCAGAAGGGTATTATCTCTATCAAGAGAAAATTTCCGTGAAGCTCAATCAGAAAGAAAATTCATCATTTGATTTGCCGACATTTTCTATTTCACCCGAAGATTATAACGATCCTTATTTCGGCTTGATGAAGATTTTCAAAAAGCCCGTGCAAGCTATTTTTAAAGCGAGTCAGTCACCATTAAAAGCAGAAGATGTGGTTGAGATTGCTTACCAAGGTTGTACTGAGGGCTTTTGTTATCCGCCTGAAGTGAAAGAAATTAAAGTAGCAGATTTGTCTATTGCACAGGTCGCTAATACTGAAAAAACATCGGAAAACTCGACCGCACTTTCAGCACAACCTAAAGCAGAACAAGACCGTTTAGCGGAAAGTTTATTTAACAGCAAATATGCCGTATTTGGTTTCTTCTTGTTAGGATTAGGTTTAGCCTTTACTCCTTGTGTATTGCCAATGCTACCACTACTTTCAGCCATTGTGATTGGCCAAAATCAACGCCCTAATATGTGGCGCGCTTTCGCATTAAGCTTTGTGTATGTGCAGGGGATGGCGCTGACTTATACCTTGCTAGGCTTGGTTGTGGCTGCAATTGGTTTACCGTTCCAAGTGGCTTTACAACATCCTTATGTGATGATTGGTTTATCAATCATCTTTGTCTTGTTAGCATTGTCGATGTTTGGTGTATTTACCTTACAGCTCCCAAGCTCCTTACAAACAAAACTCTCTTTACTTAGCCAACAGCAAAAAGCCGGCGCTTTGGGTGGGGTGTTCTTAATGGGCATGATTGCGGGACTAGTGGCTTCACCTTGCACATCCGCACCGCTATCTGGCGCATTGCTTTACGTGGCGCAGAGTGGGGATTTATTCACTGGTGCAATTACGCTTTATCTGCTTGCATTAGGTATGGGCGTACCGCTGATTTTAATCACTTTATTTGGGAATAAAATCCTGCCTAAATCAGGCATGTGGATGGAAACGGTCAAAAAGCTCTTTGGCTTTGTGATGCTCGCGTTACCGGTATTCTTAATTTCTCGTATTTTGCCAGATGAATGGACACCAAGATTATGGGCGATGCTCGGTACTGCATTTTTCATTTGGTTTGCTTTTCAAATGCCGAAAAATGGCACGGGTTGGGTATTCCGAATTCTCTTTTTAGTTGCGGCAATGATCAGTGTTAAACCGCTTCAAACTTGGGTTTGGGGCGAAGTCTCAACACCAAGTGCGGTCGAAAATAAAGTGGTTTCCCATGTTGAATTTAAGAAAGTGAAAAGCGAAGCTGAATTGCAACAAGCACTTGCTGAAAATAACAAATCACTTGT
>CAJLFU010000043.1 GCA_905205995.1 uncultured Haemophilus sp.
TTTATCTGGATCATGTTCATTGATTTCAATATCGAATACGTTGATGCCTGCAAATTTTTTGAATAATACACCTTTCCCTTCCATAACAGGTTTTGATGCAAGCGCACCAATATTTCCTAGACCTAACACGGCTGTACCATTTGAAATAACGGCCACTAAATTAGCACGCGCAGTATAACGACTTGCCGCAGAAGGATCTTTTTCAATCTCTAAGCAAGGCTCAGCAACACCTGGAGAATACGCAAGGGCTAAATCATGTTGGGTTTCTAATGATTTGGTTGGGGTGACCGCAATTTTTCCCGGGATTGGGAATTCATGAAAATCTAATGCAGCTTGGCGCAATTGTTCACTCATATAAAAATACTCCATTTTCACTTAGGATAAATAAAATTCGCGCCATTATACTCTCTTTTAAACAGAATTTTGTGACATACCGCAAAAATTTTACAAATTTATTACAAAAATATGAGTGAAATCGACCGCACTTTTGTCTTTTCTTCACATTCAGAAGCAAAAACGTTACTATATCGCAAAAAATATACAGGATATAAATAATGAGTTTGTTTTCTAAATTTAGAAGCGCCATCAATAAATTACAACGGAAAGCGATTAACAAAACCTATCAAAAACGTTTAACCAATCAAGGCATGTCGGTGATTTCTGCAAACTGTGTCGGTGCGTTTATTTTGCACGATCTAAATCAGCCTTTTAACTCTCCATTTGTTAATCTCTATTTAGATCCGAGCGATTTTGTTCGCTATCTACAGAATATCGAATTCTATCAAGCACAACCTCTTCAATTTATACAAACAGAAAAACCGTATCCCGTTGGCTTATTAGATGATCTTAAAGTGCATTTTATGCATTACCATTCTGAACAAGAAGCCAAAGAGAAATGGGAAGCTCGCTCACAGCGTTTAGATTTCGATAATTTATTTATTATGATGACGGATAAAGATGGCGGAAAAGGCGCAAAATATGAAGACCTACAAGCCTTTGATAACTTGCCTTACCCAAACAAAGTGGTCTTTACCCATAAGCCTTATCCCGAACTTAAATCTGCTTTCTACATTAAAGGCTTTGAAAACGAAAACGAAGTGGGTGATTTATTTACCTTTTCCGGTTGGAATGGCGAAAAATATTACGACCAATTTGATTACGTCAGCTGGTTCAATCAAAAATAAGAGTTTACGATGCGATTAGATAAATTTATTGCCGAGAATACTGGTTTAACGCGTTCACAAGCCACCAAGGCCATTCGCCAAAGTGCGGTCAAAATTAACGGTGAAATTGTGAAAAATGGTGCGACTAAAGTTAGCCAAGAAGATGAAATTTATTTTGAAGATGAATTATTGACTTGGGTGGAAGAAGGTCAATATTTTATGTTGCATAAGCCTCAGGGCTATGTTTGCTCTCATGATGATGGTGACTATCCAACCATTTATCAATTTTTTGAACCGCCTCTTTCTGGCAAGTTACACAGTGCTGGACGATTAGATGTCGATACGACAGGACTCGTACTATTAACTGATGATGGTCAATGGTCACATCGTATTACCTCACCAAAGTATCAATGCGAGAAAACCTATTTAATCACTTTAGCTGATCCCGTTGAAAACCATTATGCGGCTTCTTGTGAAGAAGGTATTTTGTTGCGTGGAGAAAAAGAACCGACTAAACCTGCAAAACTTGAAGTCTTAGATGATTACAATGTAAACCTTACTATTTCTGAAGGACGCTATCACCAAGTAAAACGCATGTTTGCCGCACTGGGTAATAAAGTCGTGGCACTCCATCGTTGGAGAATCGGCAACGTTGAATTAGATGAAAACTTAGAAGAAGGCGAATTTCGTCCACTTACTCAGGAAGAAATCGACAATTTAGTGAAATAATATGAGCCAAAATATTAAACCTACCTTTATTTTTATCGCCACGCTCGGCATCCTCTCGATGCTACCGCCTTTGGGCGTGGATATGTATATTCCGTCCTTTTTAAATATCGCTGAAGACTTAAATATCAACTCCGAGCAAGTACAGCATACGCTGACATTCTTCGCTTATGGTATGGCGGCAGGGCAATTATTCTGGGGACCATTTGGTGACAGTTTTGGTCGTAAACCAATTATTTTATTAGGTGTCATTATTGGTGCTATCACGGCCATTATTTTGACGGGTATTCATTCTATTGGTAGTTTCACTGCGCTGCGTTTTATTCAAGGTTTCTTTGGGGCTGCGCCTGTTGTGCTTTCAGGAGCTCTATTACGAGATTTATTTAGCAAAGATCAGCTCTCTAAAATCATGTCCACCATCACGCTTGTCTTTATGATCGCGCCGCTTGTTGCACCTATAATTGGTGGATATATCGTGAAATATTTCCACTGGCATATGATTTTTTATGTGATAGGCATCATGGGATTTCTTGCGGCATTGCTCGTCTTTTTCGTTATTCCTGAGACCCATAAACAAGAAAACCGTATTCCCCTACGCCTAAATATCATTGCCCGTAATTTCATGACGCTTTCTAAACAAAAAGAAGTGTTAGGTTATATGGCTGTGGCTTCTTTTGGTTTTGGTGGTTTATTTGCTTTCGTCACTGCGGGATCGATTGTCTATATCGGTATTTATGGCATTCCAGTCGATCAATTTGGTTATTTCTTTATGATCAATATCGCCATTATGACAATGGCTTCTTATCTAAATGGGAAATTTGTATTGAAGCTAGGTGCTGAAACCATGTTACGAATTGGTATTGCCGTACAATTCATTTCAGGAATTTGGTTATTTTTAACCGCACTTTTTGATTTTGGTTTTTGGTCAATGGCAATTGGTGTGGCTTTTTTTGTAGGACAAAATCCACTTATTTCGTCCAATGCTACTGCCTCTATTCTCGAAAAATTCCCTACGATGGCAGGTACCGCCAACTCATTAATGGGAAGTGTACGTTTTGGTGTTGGTGCTGTGATGGGTTCTCTTGTAGCGAGCTTTAAAATGGAAACAGCAGCCCCAATGCTCTATACGATGACGGCTTGCGTGGTCATTTCCGTCCTCTCTTATTACTTCCTGACTTATCGAAATGAACGATAAAGTGCGGTCAATTTTCAAGTCAATTTAAAACAATAAAGGCGGGATGTCCCGCCTTTTTTATTTCCATCAACATTTATTTCCAAATTCGATGTTCTAATACTCGTTTTTTAATTTCAGGATAAAGCTCAATTTTGAATTCTGGTTCTTTCCCTTCTTTTAATTGACGTTGATAATCTTTCATTAGCTTCCACACAATCGGGGAAAGTAAAACAATCGCGACTAAGTTAATAATTGCCATCACAGCCATCACAGTATCCGCAAAATTCCACACGACATTGCCTGATTTTACTGAACCGAAATAAACAAAGAATAAGACAGCCAAACGGAACGACCACACAAACCACGGTTTATTTTTAATAAAGCGGATGTTACTTTCTGCATAAGCATAATTACCAATGATAGATGAATAAGCGAAAAGTAATAAGATGAAAGCTAAGAAGTGTACTCCGAACTCCCCTACATGATAACGCAATGCATTTTGCGTTAAGGAAATACTTTTCAGTGTTTCACTGCCATAGTTATCGGAAAGTAAAATAATCACTGCCGTACAAGTACATACGATCATGGTATCGACAAATACACCAAGCATTTGCACTAAACCTTGGCTGACTGGATGTTTGACATGTGCTGCAGCGGCCGCATTTGGGGCTGATCCCATACCCGCTTCATTAGAGAATAATCCGCGTTTAATCCCCATCATCATGGCTTTGGAGACTAAAGCACCAAACACTCCACCAGCAGCAGATTGGAAAGTAAAGGCACTTTTGTAAATATTGGCAATTACCGTTGGGATCATATCAATATGCATACCTAGGATAATTACCGCCATAATTAGATAAAAGAGTGCCATCATCGGTACTACGCTACTAGAAATGGTCGCAATACGTTTCACGCCACCAAAAATAATGGCGGCAGTTAATACCACTAAAACAAGGCCAACATACTCACCTTGCCAATCCCAAGCGTTTTTAGTTGCTTCTACGATTGAGTTTGCTTGTACTGAATTAAATGCAAAACCAAAGGTAAAAATAAGTGATACTGCAAACGCTACTGCTAAGCAACGTGATTTTAACCCTTGTGTAATATAGTAAGCGGGGCCACCACGGAAAGAGCCATCTTTATCTTGAATTTTGAATACCTGTGCTAAAGTAGATTCCGCAAAAGCACTCGACATGCCAATAAATGCCGTTACCCACATCCAAAATACAGCACCTTCACCACCTAGCGCAATGGCTGTTGCCACACCACTGATATTACCTACGCCAACTCGACTTGCGAGCCCGGTTGCAAAAGCTTGGAATGGGGTTAAAGAATTACCTTCTGTAGCACGTCCGAACCACATTTCGCGTATACTTGTAGGGAAAAGACGTAGCTGTACTAAGCCTGTAGTAATGGTAAAAAATAGACCTACACCTAATAAAATAACAATGGTGATATTCCATAATGGCTCATCTAAATGTTCAACAACCCATGTTAAACCTTGCTCAATCCAGTTCCCAAATTCTGTCAGCATAAAAAACCTCGTTTAAAAAATCTATGTTCTTATTGTAAATAGACAAAATAAAAAATCCAGTTTTCTTAGAAAAAAACTGGACTTTTATCCTATAACATAAATTTTATTCAATTTTTTACTATTTTTTTAGATTAAATCTATTCACGTTTTAAAAATAACGCTGCAGCACCACGCACTCCACCAGAATCACCATGTTTTGCTTTTTTGATTGGTGGCACTTTCGCACTACGCATTAAATGAGGTGGCAATGCTTTTGGTAACGCTTCATAGAGATAATCAAAATTCGATAACCCCCCACCTAGTACAATCATATGTGGATCAAACGCAGTGATAATATTACCGATAGAAATAGCCGCTAACTCCACAAAAATGCGAACAAAATCAACCGCACTTTCTTCTTTCTCATAAAAGCGATCGATAATGTCTTTGGCTGATAATGCCTCGCCTTTTAAGTCGCGGTACAACATCTCAAAACCGCGACCTGAAATATAAGTATCTAAACAGGCATGATTACCACAACCACATTCATAAATAGGTGCTTTATCCCAACCCAATAATTTTAAGGCATGATAATTTAATTGAAGATGACCTAACTCTCCCGCCATTCCCACTTGTCCTGAGTGAATTTTGCCGTTAATCACAAAGCCACCACCAAAACCTGTGCCTAAAATCAGCCCTAATACGGAAGGATACTGGGTATTTTCTTCATCCCAAGCTTCAGAAAGCGCAAAGCAATTTGCATCATTTTCAGCTCGCACTTCACGCCCGAGTATTTTCTCAAGATCAGTTAAAATAGGCTTATTATCTGCGACACGAATATTCGTTACTTCAGCAAGCCCAGTTGTTAAATTAACAAATCCTGGCAACCCAAGACCTACCGTGCCTTTTTCACCAAAGTGGGCATCTGCACGTTCGACTAAAGTTTTAATCGCCTGTAACCAATCTTGATAATCTGTCTGTGGCGTTGGCACGCGCTCGGTATAAAGTTTTTCTAATTTTTCATTAAAAGCAGCCAATTCAATCTTTGTGCCACCAATATCAATACCATAATACATATTGTCTCCTTAAAAGAGCGGTCAAATTTGTGGAATATATAGGCTGTATTTTCCTTGAAATCAAAATGAAAATCCATGATAAAAATCATATTTTCTACAAGCAATAAAAAAGACCGGCTTTATCACTAAAACCGGTCTTTGATGTTATTTATTGTTAAACAAGCCTTTCTTCTGTAAGAAACCAAAAATAATTAAATGAACAATCCACGCCGAAATTATCGCCACAAATAAATCGATTGGATAATGCATTCCAAGGCGGACTCGGCTAATCAACATTAATACACCCCAAATGGTCATGGCACCAATCAGTAATTCTGCTTTAAAAGAACGATTGCCTAATAATTGGCTAAACCCGACGGCTAACATTAGCCAAGTGGCGGCAAAAATAGAATGTCCAGATGGGAAAGAATAACCCGTTTCGTCTTCATAATGTGCTTTTAACCAGGATGGCGTATCCGCTTGTGTGGAATAAAATTTATCCACTAATTTCGCACGCTCTGAACGATCTTGATGATAAAAAGCATCCGTCGTACTTTCTGTTTTTTCCGCTAAATAGACGGTAAAAGGACGTGGCTCGGCAAAAACTGTTTTTAAACCTGTTTTAATTACTTGTGTAGATAATACCGACAGGCCCATTACAATCACGCCCATAATCCACTGTTTACGGTTCTCAAAAAGAAAACGGAAAAGTAAAGCAAATACCCCACAGGTAATTAAGGCATAAGGTACACTACCGGTTTCCGTTAAAAGATAAAGCCAATAATCCCATTCCATTAATTGGTTGTTTCCATGCCAATGATAAGCAAAACCCCAAACAAAAAATGGTACAAGACAAAGGAATAACGTATATAATGACAGCCTTTTAAACATTGTTGCCTCTTGATAATAAAAATAAAGTGCACATTTTAGCAGAATAAAGTTGAAAAAGGATACGTTATGTCAAAAATCCAACTGGTTGCTCAAGCCAATTTGCCTACCGAATATGGCATATTTAAAATGGTCGGATTTGAATTTCCCGATACAAAAAAAGAACACGTTGCATTAGTAATGGGTGATATTTCAAACCAAGATGAGCCTGTGCTCGCCCGCATTCATTCCGAATGCTTAACAGGTGATGCATTACACAGTTTAAAATGCGATTGTGGTTTCCAGCTTGCAGCCGCATTACGTCAAATTAGCGAGGCGGGTCGTGGTGTGTTGATCTATCATCGTGAAGAAGGACGAGGCATTGGTCTAATTAATAAAATTCGAGCTTATTCATTACAAGATCAAGGCATGGATACCATTGAAGCCAATCTTGCATTAGGCTTTAAAGCTGATGAACGTAACTTTAATGTGTGTGCCGATATGTTTGAATTATTAGGTGTGAAGCAAGTTCGCTTGATGACAAACAACCCGCAAAAAGTAGAAACCATGAAAAAAGCCGGAATTAATATCGTAGAACGTGTGCCATTGAATGTAGGTGAAAACCGTTACAATACGAAATATCTTGATACTAAAGCGAAAAAAATGGGCCATTACATTGTGCACAATAATGAAGAACATTTAATGACTTGCCCACATTGCCAAGAAGAAGTGATTTAATAAAAAAGCCATACAACTGTTGTATGGCTTTTCTTTTATCAAAACAATTATTGATTAACGCCCCAATGACGAGTGTCTTTATCAAATTTCATGCCTGAATGAGATCCTTCTGAACCATTAAAATAAACGTCTTTATTTGCGCAAGCTGAAATCACTAATGCACCGATAACAATAAGAATTAATTTTTTCATTGTGTTTACCTTTTTAAAACTAACTTGTCCAAATTGTATCACAACTTTTGTTGGCTTTACCTGCTTAAATTAGTCCTTTTCTTGCAAAATTTATCTTTGACTTCTACAATACCGCCTCATTTTTAACCTTGTAGTTCGCAAACCTCCTACATAAAAAAACTAGGCATCCTATGAATATTTCAAATCCTAATCTCAACCGTAAAGCCCTTGTGATCTTCTCTGGTGGACAAGATTCCACAACCTGTTTAATTCAAGCTATTGCCGAATATGGCGTAGAAAATGTCGAAACCGTCACCTTTCAATACGGCCAACGCCATGGCATTGAATTAGAAAAAGCCCGTTGGATCGCCAAAGATCTCGGCGTAAAACAAACGTTGATTGATACGTCCGTCATCAAATCTATCACCCACAATGCCTTAATGGATGCAAACGCTGACATTGAGCAAAAAGACGGTGAATTACCTAATACCTTTGTGGATGGCCGAAATGCGCTCTTCTTATTGTATTCGGCAATTTACGCAAAAGGACAAGGCATCAACGATATTATTACAGGTGTATGTGAAACAGATTTCAGTGGCTATCCAGATTGCCGCGATGTGTTTATTAAATCCATGAATGTTACCCTTAATTTAGCCATGGATTATCCATTCAATTTAAAAACACCGTTAATGTATCTCACCAAAGCACAAACTTGGGCATTAGCTGATGAGTTAGGTGCGTTAGATTATGTTCGGCAACATACTCACACTTGCTATGAAGGTGTTGAAGGTGGCTGTGGAGAATGCCCAAGCTGTAAATTGAGAGATAAAGGCTTGCAGGAATATTTAACAACAAAAGCAAAAGCTTAGTATCGAGATAACTCAATCTATAACAGATTAAATAGATTCAAATGAACCCAAAGTGCGGTCAAAATTCACGTCAAATTTTGACCGCACTTTTACTTAATATAGTATCCTTATCTTTTCTCATCTTTGATTTTATAAACGCGTCATTTTTTGATAAAATCACGCTAATTTTTTTATAAATAAGTAACTAATTTTAAAAATGACTACAAATTATTCTGCTCAAGAAATTACGGTTCTGAAAGATCTCGAACCGGTGCAAATTCGCCCCGGTATGTACACGGACACTACCCGTCCAAATCACCTTGCTCAAGAAGTTATCGATAACAGTGTGGATGAAGCCCTTGCAGGTTTTGCCACCAAAGTTGAAGTGATTTTACACGCCGATCAATCTCTTGAAGTCATTGATAATGGCCGTGGAATGCCGGTAGATATTCACCCAACTGAAGGGGTTTCTGGTGTGGAAGTCATCTTAACCAAGCTTCACGCTGGCGGTAAGTTCTCGAATAAAAACTATGAATTTGCTGGTGGTTTACACGGGGTGGGGATTTCTGTCGTCAATGCCCTTTCTGAACGTGTTGATATTCAAGTTAAACGTAACGGTGAAGTGTATAAAATTGCCTTTGAAAATGGCGTAAAAGTAGAAGAATTAGAAGTCATTGGGACTTGTGGTAGACGTACGACTGGCACCACAGTTCACTTCAAACCGAATCCAAAATATTTTGATAGCAAGAATTTTTCTGTTAGTCGTTTACGCCACTTATTACGTGCGAAAGCCGTGCTTTGTTCTGGCTTAGAGATTAAATTTGTCGATAAAGTGAATAACACCGAAGATGTGTGGTGCTATCAAGATGGTTTATCCGATTACTTAACTGAAGCGGTAAATGGTTTTGAAACCTTGCCTGAAAAACCTTTTGTCGGTGAATTTAAAGGCTCCACAGAAGCAGTAAGCTGGGCATTGTTATGGTTACCCGAAGGTGGCGAACTTATTGCAGAAAGCTATGTAAACTTGATTCCAACAGTACAAGGTGGAACACACGTAAATGGTCTTCGCCAAGGCTTGCTCAATGCCATGACCGAATATTGTGAATTCCGCAATAAATTACCACGTGGTGTGAAATTAACCGCAGACGATATTTGGGATCGCTGTGCTTACATTCTTTCACTGAAAATGCAGGATGCTCAATTTGCCGGCCAAACCAAAGAACGCTTATCTTCCCGTCAAAGTGCGGTCTTTGTTGCAGGTGTTTTAAAAGATGCCTTCAGTTTATGGTTAAACCAGAACGTGCAAGATGCGGATCGCTTAGCTGAAATGGCCATTAGCTCTGCACAACGTCGTTTAAATGCAGCCAAAAAAGTCGTACGTAAAAAATTAGTGAGTGGCCCTGCTTTACCAGGGAAATTAGCCGATTGCGCATCACAAAATTTAGAAAAAACCGAATTATTCTTAGTAGAAGGTGACTCTGCGGGCGGCTCAGCCAAACAGGCTCGTGACCGTGAATATCAAGCTATTTTGCCGTTACGCGGAAAAATCTTAAATACTTGGGAAGTCGCAAGTGATCAAGTGCTTGCCTCAACAGAAATTCATGATATTGCCGTGGCGCTTGGTATCGATCCTGATAATGAAGACTTATCTCAACTTCGTTACGGTAAAGTCTGTATTTTAGCCGATGCGGACTCCGATGGTTTGCATATTGCTACCCTACTCTGTGCACTCTTTTTACGTCACTTCCCGAAACTGGTTCAAGATGGACATGTTTATGTGGCGATGCCACCACTCTATCGTATCGACTTAGGCAAAGAAGTGTTTTATGCTCTCGATGAAAGCGAAAAAGAAGCGATTTTAGAGCGCTTAAAAGGTAAAAAAGGTACCTTAAACGTACAACGTTTCAAAGGTTTGGGTGAAATGGATCCGTCACAATTACGTGAAACTACCATGGATCCGAATACACGCCGTTTAGTTCAATTAACCTATGAGCTAGGCGAAGATCAAGGGGCGGAAACATTAGAATTAATGGATATGTTACTCGCCAAAAAACGAGCGGAAGATCGCAAAAATTGGTTACAAACCAATGGCGACCAAGTGGATTTAACCGTTTAATTATTTGAGGTCAATCATGAACGAACAACGTCGAGGTTTTTTTAAAAACAGTGCGCTAGGCCTAGCAACAATTACATTAGGTGCAGGTTTAAGCCTTATTCCTTCTGCTCAAGCAGAGGAAAAGCCCTCTAATACGGCAACCACCGCAGTTGAAAATTTACCAGAAATTGAAGCTGAGCTGACGCTTGCACCCAATGTGCCAAAACCGATTGAACGTAATCACCCTGCAAAAGTCGTGGTAAAACTGACCGCACTTGAGCAAATTATGGATTTAATGGATGGTGTGCAATTTAAATTCTGGACATTAAATGGTAGCGTTCCTGCGCCGTTTATTCGTGTACGCGAAGGCGATATGGTGGAAGTACAACTTTCCAACTCAGCAAGTTCAATGATGCCGCACAGTATCGATTTTCACGCTGCCGCTGTGCCAATGGGTGGTGCTATCGCAAGTGAAACCCCGCCAACGCGTACATCCACCTTCCAATTTAGAGCGTTACGTTCAGGGATTTATTTATACCACTGCGGCAGCCAACCTGTGGATATTCACCTTGCCAAAGGGATGTATGGTTTAGTTTTAGTTGAGCCGAAAGAAGGCCTGCCAAAAGTGGATCGCGAATTTTACATTATGCAAAGTGAATTCTATACCAAAGGTGAATTTGGCGATCCTGGCTTGCAGCCATTCAGTATACAAAAAGCCATTGATGAGCGCCCAGAATATGTGTTGTTCAACGGCAAAGTCGGCGCAACTATGGATGAAAATGCCTTAAAAGCAAAAACTGGCGAAACAATTCGCCTATTTGTAGGAAATGCGGGGCCGAATTTATGCTCTTCTTTCCACTTAATCGGTGCGGTATTTGACAATGTGTATGTGGAAGGCGGTACACTTGTTAATCACAACGTCCAAACCACGTTGATTCCATCCGGTAGTGCCACTATGGTGGAAACGAGAATTGATGTGCCGGGTACTTATGTCTTTATGGATCATTCCATTTTCCGCGCTGTAAATAAAGGCACAATGGGACATATTGTGGTTGAAGGCGAAAAAAATCCGAATATTTATTCTGGCAAATTAAAAGACGAAGCCTTTAAAGAAGCCAATCCACAAAAACCTCAACCCGTTCCTTATGAAATAGACAGTCATAAAGGAATAGATATGGGACATTCTCCTCACGAACATTCAGATGAGAATTCTGGTGCAACCAGAAAATAGATTAGAAGAATATGAGCAATATTAACTACGAAGGCATCGAGCAGATGCCACTTCGCACCTTTACAGAAAAGGCTTACCTTAATTATTCAATGTACGTCATTATGGATCGTGCATTGCCTTTTATTGGAGATGGCTTAAAGCCTGTTCAACGTCGTATTGTCTATGCGATGTCTGAACTGGGTTTAAATGCCGCGGCAAAATTTAAAAAATCCGCGCGTACCGTCGGTGATGTGTTGGGTAAATTCCATCCACACGGCGACTTAGCCTGTTATGAAGCCATGGTATTAATGGCTCAGCCCTTTTCTTACCGTTATCCTTTAGTGGATGGCCAAGGAAACTGGGGGGCGCCAGATGATCCTAAATCATTCGCGGCAATGCGTTATACAGAATCTCGCTTGTCCAAAATCTCTGAAATTCTATTATCTGAATTAGGTCAAGGCACTGTTGATTTCCAACCGAACTTTGATGGCACCTTAGAAGAACCACAATATTTGCCTGCTCGTTTACCTCATATTCTCTTAAATGGCACAACAGGGATTGCTGTCGGGATGGCAACAGATATTCCACCACACAATATTAATGAAGTGGCGGATGCAGCTGTCCTGTTATTAGATAATCCAAAAGCGGGATTAGATGATGTGCTCAATATCATTCAAGGCCCTGATTTCCCAACTGAAGCGGAAATTATTTCTCCTAAAGATGATATTCGAAAAATGTATGAAACCGGTCGTGGTTCCATCAAAATGCGCGCGACATGGCATAAAGAAGACGGCGAAATCATCATTAGCGCACTTCCTCATCAATCTTCACCATCAAAAATCATTGCACAAATTGCTGAGCAAATGACAGCGAAAAAATTGCCAATGGTGGAAGATATTCGTGATGAAGCGGATTATGAAAATCCGGTGCGTATCGTGCTTGTGCCACGTTCAAATCGTGTTGATACTGATGCCTTGATGGCGCATTTATTTGCAACGACCGATCTCGAAAAAAGCTATCGTGTGAATATGAATATGATCGGGCTTGATCATAAACCAGCCGTGAAAGGCTTACTTCAAATCCTCACTGAATGGCTGACATTCCGTCGTACTACCGTAACACGTCGTTTACAACATCGTTTAGATAAAGTACTCGCTCGTTTGCACATTTTAGATGGTTTGATGATTGCCTTCCTCAATATTGATGAAGTGATTGAGATTATTCGTACTGAAGATGAACCAAAACAAGTTTTAATGGCTCGTTTTAACTTAAGTGATGAACAAGCTGAAGCCATTTTAAACTTACGTTTACGCCATTTGGCCAAATTAGAAGAACATCAATTACAAGCTGAAAAAGATAAACTCGAAGAAGAGCGGTCAAATTTAGAGTTAATTTTAGGATCTGAGCGTCGCTTAAATACCTTGATCAAAAAAGAAATCCAAGAAGACGCAAAAAAATACGCCAGCCCTAGAATGTCTCAATTAGTTGAACGTGAAGAAGCAAAAGCGATTTCTGAAAGTGAAATGACGCCAGCTGAACCGGTTACCGTCATCTTATCTGAAATGGGCTGGGTACGCTGTGCGAAAGGTCATGATATTGATCCGGAAGGATTAAGCTATAAAGCAGGCGATAAATATCTGGCGCACGCTTGTGGTAAAAGCAATCAACCAGTGATCTTTATTGATAGTACTGGTCGTAGCTACGCTTTAGATCCATTAAGCTTGCCTTCTGCGCGTTCACAAGGTGAACCGCTCACCGGTAAACTTACATTACCGGCAGGTGCGACGATTGAACAGGTTATTATGGAACCTGAAAAACAAGAATTATTGATGGCATCAGATGCAGGATATGGTTTTATTTGCAAATTTGAAGATTTAATTGCACGTAATAAAGCAGGAAAAGCCTTGATTTCTTTGCCAGAAAATGCGAAAGTCTTGAAACCTGAGACACTTTCCGAGTCGGCCTCACTTCTTGTGTCCCTCACTTCAGCGGGTCGAATGCTGATTTTTCCGGTACGGGATTTACCGGCATTATCAAAAGGGAAAGGCAACAAAATCATCAGTATTCCAGCAGCGAATGCAAAAGCGCGGTCAGAATTATTGGTGAAATTGTTCTTAATTTCAGAGCAAGCTAGCCTTGAGTTCCATTCCGGTAAACGAAAAATCACATTAAAACCGGAAGATCTGCAAAAATTCCGAGCGGAACGCGGCAGAAAAGGCTCCCAATTACCACGAGGATTACATAGTAATGTTGACATTGTGGTGGTTGAACCTGAACACAACTCATAAGAATTCTCGAAACCAAACTAAATAGGAGGATATTTCGTGAATATTGTTTTTGATACCTATCAAACTCTTGCTTTAGCAAGCTTTGTATTATTACTTGGTTATTTTCTAGTAAAACGTATTCGCGTTTTACAAACATTCAATATCCCTGAGCCTGTTGTTGGTGGCTTTATTGTGGCTATTGCATTAACCATTTTATACAAAGTAAACGGCACCTCATTTACCTTTGAGAAAAGCTTACAAACATCTATGATGTTAGTATTCTTCTCCTCTATCGGTTTAAGTGCAAACTTTGCCCGCTTAGTTAAAGGCGGAAAACCATTAGTTATCTTCCTACTTGTCGCTGCCCTTCTCATTGTTTTCCAAAATGTCATCGGTATTTTAGGTACTCAATTATTAGGTATTGATCCTGCTTACGGTTTACTTGCAGGTTCTGTTACCTTAACGGGTGGTCATGGTACAGGTGCAGCTTGGGCTGAAACATTCACCAAAGAATTTAACCTACCTGCTGCAACAGAAATTGCGATGGCATGTGCCACATTCGGTTTAGTCTTCGGTGGTATCTTAGGTGGTCCAGTATCTCGTTATTTATTAAATCGTCAAAAACAAGGTGAAAACCCAGAGAATGATGAAGTAGATGACGTACAAGAGGCATTTGAACACCCGACTTACAAACGTAAAATAAATGCGCGCTCAATCATTGAGACCATCGCAATGCTTTCTTTATGTTTACTCATCGGTCAATACTTAGATGGCTTAACAAAAGGTACACAAATGCAATTACCAACATTCGTATGGTGTTTGTTTACTGGTGTAATTATTCGTAACAGCTTAACCAATTTATTCAAATTCCAAGTGGCTGATTCAGCGATTGACGTATTAGGTAGTGTAGGTTTATCTATCTTCTTAGCCATCGCCTTAATGTCTCTCAAACTTTGGGAATTGGTAGGCCTTGCAGCAGATGTACTCATTATCTTAGCGGTTCAAGTTGCCTTCATGGCTTTCTTCGCCATCTACGTCACATACCGTATGATGGGTAAAGATTATGATGCGATTGTATTAAGTGCGGGTCACTGTGGTTTTGGTCTCGGTGCAACACCAACAGCCGTTGCTAACATGCAAGCGATTACTAGTCGTTTCGGACCTTCTCACAAAGCGTTCTTAATCGTACCAATGGTAGGGGCGTTCTTTATCGACTTATTAAATAATGGTATTTTAAAAATGTTCTTAAACCTTGTTAAATACCTTCACTAATAAAATATAAAAAGAAAGGCTGACATTTTGTCAGCCTTTTTATTTACTTGCTACTCATCAGTAAGCGTCTTCACCAAATCCATCACAAATTCTAGCCGCTCTTTGTTTTCTG
>CAJLFU010000044.1 GCA_905205995.1 uncultured Haemophilus sp.
TCCGCCGTTAATTTACCGCCTGCCAGCTGCGAAATTAACGCCGATTTATTTTTCAGCGGTAAATCCGGCATTTCAAACACAAAATCAAAGCGACGCAAAAAAGCCGCATCTATGCTGTGTACCGAATTGGATAACCAAATCATCGGCACGTTATTGTTTTCCAACAACTGATTTGTCCACGCTTTATTTTTTTGCGCAACAGAACGCTCCATAAACGAGCCGTTAAACACATCTTCAATTTCATCAAAAATTAAAAGAGCCTGCTTCCCGTTCAATAGCGTTTGAGCAAGACGACTGTAGTTCAGGCGTTGCTCTGCCTTCACAACATCACCGTCAGAATCCATGTAAGTAATGTTATACGCCGAAATCCCTAATGCCTGAGCAAGCAACCCGGCAAATTCAGTTTTACCGGTGCCTGGCACGCCATAAATTAAAAGATTCACACCTTTCTGATGATGTTTTAGAGCCTGTTGCAAATAAGTCAACATCATATCTTTCATGCTAGCAATATGTACAAAATCATCCAGTTGCAAACTTGGCACTTGAGGTATTTCTGTACAAGATTTCAAAAGCGCATATTCATTTAGAGGCTGTGTTACAAATTCATCAAAATCTAAGGTTTCGCCCCACGCTAAATAATCTTGCACACCATCTAGGCGATAATTCCGATCAATTAGTCCATAAGCATCAAGTTTACTGCCTTTCTTTAAGGCGGACAGAATCTCATTTTTCGGCTGTTTCAGTAAATCCGCCATGATCGCAGCCGTTCTTTGCAAATCCGATTTCGGCAAGCACTCAAACAAATCTTGCATAGGTCCTTCACTACGTAAGTGCATGGCAAAGCGGAGAAGCTCCTGTTCAATCGGATTCAGCTGCAAAAATTCTGCCAAACTTGCCAAATTTTCATAAGCTTGTTTCCATAAATCCGATAAAAGTGCGGTGGATTTTTGGAGTGTTTTATAACGCGCTTTTAAAAGCTGACGAGCAACTGCGCGTAAATTTTTATCATTCTCTAATTCTTCAGGCAGTCCAAACGCACTAGCAATTTCATCGCTTCGCCAGCTGCTCTCCCGAAATACTTCGGAAAAACCTTTATGCTCAAATAAAATTTTGAGCATCATATTTTCAGTATAAGAAGACACTGTAGGCGGGTTTAATTTATATTCAGACATAAAAAATACTCCTTACTGGGTTGGTAAGGAGTATTTTAGTGAGTGGTGCGACAAAAGGTGTCGCTATGAATTTTCCATTTTTAGCTCTTTTATTTTATCTAAGTTATTTGAGATGATCTCCAGTAATGGTTTCCATAACTCGAAAATATAATTCGCTAGCTCGCCACTAGGAATCTTACTAAGAACTGCCGCATCCCATACTTCATATTCATCTTCTAGCCATTTCCATAATGGCATATTATCATCCTTGTCTGAGTCACAGTTATTCTCTTTAATAAATTCTGAAAAAACATTAAGTATATTATTAAATAAATTATCATGATTAGCATAAATACCATAGTAAGCGTCACCAAGACCACTTTTATAAAAGTAAATGCAAACACCAAAATCATCATTACCTATATATAATCCATATCCCTTTTTATTAAAGCTCCCATCCTCTCCACATTCAAAATTAATATTTATTAATTTGGCATACTGATTAAACCTAATTTTCAACTGTTCAACTAACATAGTCATAAGTTTTTCATATAGTGTTTCCTTTGTCTCAAGCACAGTTAATGCTGAAAACAATGCCTTATCATTATTAATTAGACATTCAATCAATTCATTTGAATTCTGAGTATTTCCCATAATATCCTCACTTAAAAATTTTTTAAAATCATTACAAAATTGTTTTACAGCTGGTGCAATAATTATGGTATTGTCAAGCCACTGTATAATCATACTTGCAGATAATACCATTGCTTTCTTCTTAGTCATTAATTTAGTCCACTCCTCTTCAGAAATAGATATTTCTGGTGGATTATTATTAAATATAGGAAGATAAATAAGAAAATAAGACTCTGAAACATAATTCTTGAGATCTATAGCATAATCATTCATCTGATCTTCTCGATCAACTGCTCCTTGTAATTTGTTTTCAATAGAAATCACCCAGGCTATTTTATTGTCTAATAAACCTTCAATAAAAATATCATGACGACGATTTTCTTGAGTTGTTTCTTGAATTGTTTCTTGAGTTGTTTCTTTAGTTATTTTTTCGCGATAAATATTGACTTTTTGGTAAGCCAGAAACTGGTGCTTACCAATAAATTTTAAAAAACTATTTAGAAATAAATCACCTTGCCCATGTGTTTCCGTTGGATCTAATAAAAATGCAAGAATCTTAGACAACCCCATTTCATCCGTTCGTAAAAATTGAAACGGGTTAAAACGATTAGAATCATACAACTCATTTTTTTCTCGTTGTAATCTAAAATTTTCTATCACTTGATTGATAGAAATTAGAGAATCAACTATCTGATTAATATTATTTGCCATATAGGCTCCTTAGGTTAATTAAAACGCACACATTATAACTGATAAATCATCATAAGCTATTTGTTTCGCAACTAATTTACGACACACCGTCAATCTAGATTTATCATTATCATATTGTTTCCAAATCTTTTCTCTCATTTCTTCTGAAAGTCCATCTGTTAATCCATCAGAGCAAAGTAATAAACTTTCCCCTTGTTGAATTTCAATTTCTTGATAAAAAATTTTATCTTGAAATTCGGAATAATCCGCGACTAAACAAGAAGAAACACCGCCATAAATCGTGGCAAAGTCTTCTTCTTTTTTATCGGGAAAATCAGCTAACAATTCAGACAGAATAGAATGCTCTTGGGTAATCTGTTGCCATTTACCTTGCGCATCAATTAAATAAGCACGACTGTCGCCCACGCTGAGAATTTTCGCTTTACGGGTTATTTGATCAATTTCGGCAGCCACAAAAGTGGTTGCTGAGCCAAAATAATCCTCAGCTAATTCTGCTGATAAACTGGATTGTAAATCGTAGATCGTTTGGCCACTTATGCTTTCCATTTGGCTTAACAATTGCAAAGCCAACTTGCTCGCTTTTTCAGGTCGATTACTATTGGAAATACCATCTGCCACGCCCACAATAAAGTGCGGTCGGTTTTCAAGGCGTTTTTCAGCTGTTTTGAGTTTATATTGAAACACCGCCTCGCCATTAAAAAGAGCATCTTGGTTGTGTCGCTTGTTGCTGCCAATTTGTTGGCAGAAGGTAATTTCGCAAAAATTTTCCATTATTCAACCGCTTGTTGAGAAGGATTTAGAAGGCTATCAATCGCTTTTAGCGCATCTAACGCCTTCATTTCTAAACTTAAAAAGTGCATTTTCGGCACGCCTGTATCTTGTGGGTTAATACGGATAAATCCCCCCTTTTTTGCTTTCGCCGTACGCTCAGAAAATCGACGCACAGTTGGAATGGCTTTCCCTGCCCCCAGTTCGATGACAACGAGATTTTGCACTTCTTTTAACCATAAATCGAGCTTATTTCGTTTTAAATTTTGATAATTACTGCTGTAAAAATAATCGTCAAACATAAGCACATTTTGTCTTGCTAAACGCTGACAATAAGGGCAACGAGGTGGCTCACTCAATAAGCGCAAGTTTTCATTATCCACCACAGGTTGAAATTCTTTTGCTGACCAACTTAAATCGCGGCAATTATGCGCACACTGCAAACGCTCTAGTGTGCCATGTACTTCATAAATGCGCCCTTCTTCAAACCCCGCTTTCTGAAAATGCCCATCCACATTGCTGGTAAAAACAAAATAACCATGCGGTTTGCTTTCTGTCCAACGTTTTAAAATTTGGTAACCTTCATGCGGACTTGTTGCACGATATTGCGACAAACGATGCCCATAAAACCAATAAGCTAACTCTTGATGGGTTTCATAAGCCAATGGCGTCGCAATATCTTCAAAATTGATATTGCGGCCTTTAAACATTGGGTAAGCATTCCAAAACCCGCCGACACTTCTAAAATCCGGCAAACCTGAATCTACGCTCATTCCTGCACCAGCAGTAATTAAAATGCCATCAGCCTTATGGATAAGTTCCACTGCATAATTTAAGTCATTTTTCATAATACTTTTCTCTGTCCATTTTTAATTGGTGAAATAATTCCAGCTTCTTCTAGTTGTTCTACAATTCTCGCAGCTCGATTAAAGCCTAAACTAAATTTGCGTTGAATCATCGAGCAAGAGGCAAATTTTTGTTGTTGCACAAATTTTTTTACATCCTCAAAAAGCGGATCGCGCTTATAAGTGACTTTCATTGCCATAAATTTTCTCCTGTGTTGTTTTTATAACTCTCTAGCAAAAGGCTTAAGAGTGCTATAAGAAGTAAAACCTTTCTTTTATGGAAAAATTATATGAAGGGAAGCGACAGTTCATGTCGTTAGTGAATATTACAAGCGGTTATTTTTAGGAGGTTTTTTACAAATAATAGCTTCCATATTGCAATATGCATATTTATCTGTTTATATATACATATAACTTATTAAGGAAAAGAATATGAATAACCAAAATCCGATTGAAATTTACCAAGCTCAAGATGGCACAACGCAAGTGGAAGTAAGATTTGAAAATGACACCGTTTGGCTTTCCCAGGCGCAGATGGCAATGTTATTTGGTAAAGATATTCGCACCATCAATGAGCACATTACCAATATATTTGATGACGAAGAACTTGAGAAAGAATCAACTATCCGGAAATTCCGGATAGTTCGCCAAGAAGGTAAACGCCAAGTCAATCGTGAAATTGAGCATTATGATTTAGATATGATTATCTCTGTTGGTTATAGAGTAAAATCTAAACAAGGCATTAGTTTCCGCCGTTGGGCAACTGCACGTTTAAAAGAATATCTGACTCAAGGCTATACCATTAACCAAAAACGTTTACAGCAAAATGCTCACGAATTAGAACAAGCACTTGCGCTTATTCAAAAAACGGCAAATTCATCGGAATTAACGCTAGAAAGCGGTCGTGGATTAGTGGATATTGTCAGCCGTTATACACATACCTTTTTATGGCTACAACAATATGATGAAGGTTTACTTACCGAACCACAAACACAGCAAGGCGGTACATTGCCAACTTATGCCGAAGCCTGTTCTGCACTAGTAGAGTTAAAATCACAGCTGATGGCAAAAGGTGAAGCAAGTGATCTGTTTGGACGTGAACGAGATAATGGCTTATCTGCGATTCTAGGTAATTTAGATCAAAGTGTATTTGGTGAACCCGCTTATCCAAGCATTGAAGCGAAAGCAGCGCATTTACTTTATTTTGTCGTCAAGAATCATCCTTTTTCAGATGGTAATAAACGTAGTGGCGCATTTTTATTTGTAGATTTCTTACATAGAAATGGGCGTTTGTTGGATCATAATGGATACCCAGTTATCAATGATACTGGGCTTGCAGCACTCACTTTATTAGTGGCAGAATCTGATCCGAAACAAAAAGAAACGCTTATTAGGCTTATTATGCACATGCTTAAATATAAGCAAGATAAGTAATGATAAATAGCGACTGAAGTCGCTATTTGTTTAAAAAGTGCGGTTGTTTTTCTATGATTTTTTAATTTTCTCCAATAACTCAGCGACCACTTTCGGAACGCCCTCACCCGCTTTTTCTTTTATTGCAATCACTTTCTTACGAACAAATCCTGTATTGGGATTTGGATCGATCAAATAGATAAGCGAACCGGATGGAGCGAGATTTACCAATCCATTAGCTGGATAAACTTGTAGTGAAGTACCAATAACAATCACAATATCTGCCTTTTTCACTAATTTTTCTGCTTTAGGAAACATTGGTACATTTTCCCCAAAAAAGACTATATGTGGACGCATTGGATGACCGTGATTATCCTTATCCTCTAATCGTTGATCACCCAAACATGGAACAATGTAATCGGTATTAAAACTGCTGCGAGCTTTATTCAATTCACCATGTAAATGGAGTACGTTAGTACTTCCCGCTCGCTCATGTAAATCATCCACATTTTGAGTGATTATATGAACTTCATAAAACTCTTCCAATTCAACCAACGCCAAGTGTGCGGCATTAGGCTCTGCAGCTTGAGCATTACGACGTCGCTCATTATAAAACGCCAATACTTTTGCACGGTTTTTCTTTAAGGCTTCAGGCGTACAAACTTCTTCCACTTTATGCCCAGCCCACAATCCATCTTCCGCTCTAAAAGTAGGAATACCACTTTCAGCACTAATTCCTGCCCCAGTTAATACCACGCAAATGGGTTTCTTTTCCAAAGTCATTTTTCAGGCTCCTTTTTCTTCTAAAATTTCATCAATCTGTCTATCTCTCGCCATCATGCCAAATATATTCCCTGCTTTATAAAGTGGTTGATAAGCATAGCTTTCAATATGTAAGAATGGCTTATCTGAAAGGTGTTGGAAATATTGTTTTAGCTGTGATTTTGAGCGTAATAACACGTCATATTCGGCTTGAATATGGGCACTCATTGCTTCAATACGCATTTTAAATTCATCACTGAGATAAGGGCTGATAATTAAATAGACCGTTTTATATTCGGTTGCTGTTTCATCCGCATAAACACATGCCAAATTAAACACTTGCCATTTATGGCGATCTGCAAAAGCACTAATGATTCGGCTTTGCTCCTCATTTTCAACTTGCACAAGTGCGGCTGATTTTTTCAAGCAATCTTGCAAAATATCACTTGGCGTAAAAGGCCCACAATCTAAGTAAGAGAGAACACAGTTCCAGTTAGCAAATTGTTCAGTACCAAAATGTAAGTGTTTACCCTCGAATTTATCCGCCCCATTTTTAGTGCGATCATCAATTAAATAATCGCCTTGGTTCAGGTTTTTATGGTGAGATAAAATTAACCGCTTGTATAATGCCGAGCCTTTTGCTTCGCCGAAATAACGTTGAATCCATTTTACTTTATCACTCCAAGCTGATGGATTATGCCAAGGAGCGGTAGAAAGTGCGTAAATATGGTATTTTTTTATCAATTTATGAACGGCAGTAATCGCATTCGGCATGGGTTCCATTAAGCTAAAAATGCCTTCAACTTCATCATATCGACCTTCATACTCTTGCTTGGTTTTCTCATCTAATTTTGCAATTCCAGACGGGAAATCAACCATCACATTATCCATATCAATGTAAACAATTTTCTTCATTTTAATGCCCTCTCTGTTGATGGCTTAATGATAAAAGATGAAGCGACAATTTATGTCGTTAGGCATTTTCGTCTAAATAAGTGCGGTCAATTTCTTGGTAATCTTCACCAAAATGGGCAATCCACCACTCTAGCATGGCACTCTCAATCACGGTTGCAGAAATTTCATATTCGCTGCCACAATCTTTTACCGTTTGATCAGTTGATAATGGTGTTTCTGTCAAAAAGCCTCCCGTTTGTTTATCAATACGGAACGTTAAACGAATCTTTCTACCAGAGCTAAAGCCAAATTTTTGGCTTTCAACATAAGCTTTTAGATTAAATTTCGGACGTTCAAATTGCATTGTGCTGACATTTACTTCAAGTAAACGATGCAAGGCTAAATGTAAAATATCTCCATGCTCATATTCTGCCACCACATAACTGCTAGGGCCTTGCTGAACAAGAGCGAGTGGCTTAACTTTAGCCTTATGTTCTTTGCCGTGAATGCTACGATAATGCACTTGCAAAAATCGGTTTTGATAAAGTGCGGTACTAATTTGCTTAAAAATTTCAGGATCAATTTTTGCAGGCAATAATGGCTGGCTAGTTGGTGCAATAGCCACTTTATTGAGCCATTCTGAAGCGCCTTTTTTATGCGGTTCATAAGCAAGATTGTAATCCGCTTGTTTAAAGAACCCCTCCATCGATTGCATAATATTGGCAGGTAAAATGCCGGCTAAATATTGCTTTGCCAACATCAACACCAACGATTGTTGTTCGTTTAAAATCGGCATATCTAAGCCTTTTGCATCGGGTTTCCAACGATAGCTATACGGTTTATCATTGGTATTGCAATCAATTTCAAACTGCTCACATAACGTATTCAATGCACGCTGAATACTACGCAAATCCCGCTCAATACCTAATGCAAGCAATTTCTCTCGCAGTTCTAATGAGCTAATGGAATAGTTTTTCGGAATTAAGCGTAATAGTTCGAGATGGAATTTTAGGGAAGATGATTCGGACATAATTGCCTCATAAATAAAAATATTTTCTTTAATCATATAAAAAATCGGGCAATTTTTAAACTGCCCGATTTGTTTCTATTTTTGACCGCACTTTATGCCTTGGCGGTATCAATACGTTCGAATGACAACACTTTATTTTCTAACTGACGGAGCAATAAAGTGGCAATACCAGTAATGATGAGGTAAATACCGCCTGCAATACCGTAGATAGTGAGCGCATCATATTCTGTGCCATAAAGTTGGCGTGCGTATCCCATGATATCCATGATCGTAATGGTAGAGGCCAACGCTGTACCTTTAAATACCAAGATAATTTCATTGGTATAAGACGGGAGCGCACGTTTTAACGCATAAGGAATGAGGATTTTTAAAGTCTGCAGACGACTTAATCCTAATGCCGCACAGCTTTCCCATTGACCTTTAGAGATCGCTTTTACTGCTCCGTGGAATAATTGGGTTGAATAAGCCGCACTATTCAAAGCCAAAGCTAATGCAGCACAGAACCATGCATTGGAAAATAATCCCCATAATGGGCTGTCCACCAACCATTGGAATTGGCCTGGGCCTGCATAAATTAAGAAAAATTGCACTAAAAGTGGGGTGCCTGTAAATAAAACAAGGAACAGATTGACCGCACTTTTCACCAATTTATTGCCAATAGAAAGTAAGAAAGTTAACCCCAATGCTAAGAAAAAGGCAATAAACAAAGAGACAACTGTAAGCAACAGGCTAGTCGGAATGCCTTGAGCAATCACTGCTAAATACTCTTGAAACATTATTCGACTCCCCGTTCAAATCGAGTGAAACGTAATTCTAATTTGCGGATACCCGCTTGGCTGATCAAAGTAATCACTAAATAAATTAATGCTGCAATGCCATACCAAGTAAAAGGCTCATGAGTATTCGTATTGATGTATCCTGCTTGACGCATTAAATCATCTACCCCGATTAATGACACCAACGCCGTATCTTTTAATAACACGAGCCATTGGTTGCTTAAGCCTGGTAAAGCATGTCGCCATACTTGTGGCATGATCAAATTGATGAAGGTATAAGGACGGCTTAATCCTAAGGCTGCACCTGACTCCCACTGCCCTTTTGGAATTGCTTGAATCGCACCACGTAAAGTTTGTGAAGCATAAGAGGCAAAAATCAAAGACAATGCAAATACACCACAACCAAAGGCGCTAAATTCGATATACTCCCCGGTCAGCATTTCCACGACTTGAGTTGACCCGAAATAAATCAGTAATACGACTAAGATTTCTGGCAAACCACGTAATAAAGCAATGATAATCGCCGTTGGTTTTGCAATAAATGCATATTTATTGGCTTCTAAGGCGGTAAAAACAATACTGAGTAATAAACCGACAATCAGAGAGCAAATAGCAAGCCCTAAGGTCATTAGGGCTGCGTGTCCAATTAATGTAAGATAATCATAAAACATAGATTATTTTGTCATCCATTTATCATAGATTTTTTGGTATTCACCGTTTGCTTTCACCGCTTCTAAACCTTTATTCAAGCTTTCTAGCAATTCTTTGCTTGATTTATTTACCGCGATACCTAAACCGTTACCGAAATATTTTTTGTCTGTCACTTTGTCACCTACAAATTGAATTTCAGGCTCTTTAGAAATCATATCAGCTAGCACTGCTGTATCACCGAAGATAATATCAATACGGCCATTTTTTAAGTCTAAGATCGCATCTTGAAGGCTGGCATAAGCTTTCGCATTATATTGTTTGCTTTCTGCTGCAGTATATTGTTGGAATGTTGTTCCGTTTTGAACACCAACTGTTTTTGCTGAAGCTAAATCCGCTTTGCCTTTTAACGCAACATAGCTTGCTGAACTATCATAGTAAGCATTAGAAAACGCTACTTGTTTTGCACGTGCTTCCGTAATATCAATAGCAGAAATTGAAGCATCAAAACGTTTAGATTTTAAGCCTGGAATTAACGCATCAAAAGCTTGGCTTTTGAAATGGCAAGTGGCTTGGATTTCCTTACAAATTGCATTCGCTACATCCACATCAAAACCAATGATTTCGCCTTTTTCATTCGTTGTTTCAAATGGCGGGTAGCTAGGCTCCATCGCAAAAGTGATTTCTTGTGCATTCGCAGCAAACGCTGAGCCCATTAACATTGCGGTTAAAAGTAATTTTTTCATGTTGTGTTTCCTTATTCTGAGTGTGAAAGATATTGTTTAAATTGTTCGGTTTTTGGATTATCAAAGCAATCTGCACTGCCCATTTCAATAATCTTACCTTGTTCCATATAGACGACCTTTGTCGCCACTTTTTGTGCCACGTTCACTTCGTGGGTTACAATCACCTGAGTAATGCCTGTTTGTTGAAGTTCTTTAATGATATCAACAACTTGAGCTGTAATTTCAGGATCCAGTGCTGCCGTTGGTTCATCAAATAACAACACTTGCGGTTTCATCATTAATGCTCGAGCAATGGCTACACGTTGTTGCTGACCGCCTGATAAGTGAAGAGGAAAGCGATCCGCATGCTCTTCTAAACGTAAACGTTTTAAAAGTTCTAATGCATCTTTTTTCGCTTCTTCTTCGCTAATGCCTAATACTTTTTTCGGCGCTTCAATCAAGTTTTCAATTACCGTTAAATGCGGCCAAAGATTGTATTGTTGGAATACCATGCCCACATCTTGACGAAGTTGACGAATGGCTTTCGGGTTATTATTCGCCTGAGATAAATCAAAATGATTATTCGCAATATGCAATTCGCCAGAGGTTGGCACTTCTAATAAATTTAGTGTACGGATTAACGTACTTTTCCCTGCTCCACTTGGTCCGAGTAACACCACGGTATCGCCTTCTTGTGCATCAAGATTGATATCAAACAATGCCTGTGATGAACCATAAAAGAAATTCAAATTTTTAACACTAATCGCCATTTTAAGTTTACTGCTATCCTTGATTGATTTGTAAGAATGAATAAATATTACTTTTTTGTGATTATTTATTCAAGCATTTTTTATAAAAAATCCCAAAAAACTTTTTGGGATCTTTAAATCATTGAATTTTTAACCGCACTTGTCGCGTATTAAGCCTCTTTTGCCATTTCAAATTCAACTAACATCATTAAAATATGGATCACTTTGATGTGGATTTCTTGAATACGATCTGCATAACCAAAGTGTGGCACACGAATTTCAACATCCGCTAGACCTGCCATTTTACCGCCATCTTTACCTGTCATCGCAATCACTTTCATGCCTTTTGCTTTTGCCGCTTCAATCGCATTTAAGATATTTTTAGAATTGCCTGATGTTGATAATCCGAATAAAACATCGCCTTCTTTACCGACGGCTTCAACAAAGCGAGAGAAAACATATTCATAACCAAAGTCATTACTTACACAGCTTAAATGACTCACATCAGAAATCGCAATTGCGGGATAACCAGGACGATTTTCACGATAACGACCTGTGAGTTCTTCTGCAAAGTGCATGGCGTCACAGTGAGAACCACCATTACCGCAAGATAATACTTTCCCGCCATTTTTAAAGCTTTCTGCTAATAATTTAGCTGCTTTTTCAATGAGTTTGATGTTGTTATCATCTGAAACAAACTTATTTAGTACGTCTTGTGCTTCCACAAGCTCAGCTTTAATTTGATCAAAATACATTTTATTCTCCTTAAAAATTAAAATTCGAGATAGCGTTGGCATTGTATAGCGTTCATTTCAAATAATCTAGCGCTCTTTCTTATCTCTCTATTTTCCAGCTTACTTCTCATTATTTTGCGATACGAATCACAAATTCAATTAAAAACGCTGTAAAAAATGACCGCACTTTTTAAACTCAAACAATTTAAAAGGAGAGATTATGCGAGTAGTTTATTTATTACTTTGTATGCTATTCAGTCTGATAACTTGGGCAAATGATAGTGATTTAATGCTATTAAGCACCTATGAGAACCAAGATATTCAAGGTTGGGTAATGTCAGAAAAATTAGATGGGATACGAGGTTATTGGGATGGCAAAGCGCTATTAAGCCGTCAAGGATTACCCTTACCCGCGCCCGCCTATTTTACCGCTCAATTTCCGCCTTTTGCCATTGATGGTGAGCTATTTAGTGAACGTAATCAATTTGAAGAGATTGCCTCTATTACGAAATCCTTTAAAGGTGATAATTGGACAAAATTAACACTTTATGTTTTTGATGTACCGAATGCCTCAGGAAATCTCTTTGAACGCCTCCAAATCTTAGAAGATTATTTGAAAAACAACCCTACGTCTTATATCAAGATTATTCCACAAATTCCAATCCAAGATAAAACACACTTATTCAACTATTTACATGAAGTAGAAGCAAAAAAAGGTGAAGGAGTTGTGTTACGTAATCCTAACGCCCCTTACGAACGTAAACGCAGTACACAAATTTTGAAGCTTAAAACCGCTTATGATGAAGAATGTATGGTGGTTGAGCATCACAAAGGAAAAGGACAATTTGAAAATATACTTGGTTCACTCACCTGTGAAAATCATCGTGGAAAATTCAAAATCGGTTCAGGATTTAATCTTAGTGAGCGCGAAAATCCACCGCCTATCGGTACTACAATCACCTATAAATATCGTGGATTAACTAACTCCGGAAAACCTCGTTTTGCTACTTATTGGCGAGAGAAAAAATAAGAGCGATCAAAAACATCGCTATTTTTGACCGCTCTTTATGTTTAATAACTCAATTATAGGTGTTGATTAATAAACGCCGCTAATTGATTTTTTGGTAACGCACCGACTTGTGTTGCAACAAGTTGGCCATTTTTGAAAAGTAGTAAAGTTGGGATACTACGTATACCAAATTGACCTGCAACTAATTGGTTGTCATCTACGTTGATTTTAACGATTTTTACTTTACCTGCGAATTCAGGTGCGATTTCATCTAAAATTGGCGCAATCATTTTGCAAGGCCCACACCAAGGTGCCCAGAAATCCACTAATACAGGGATATCAGATTGCACAACGACAGTTTCAAAATCTGCATCATTAATATGTAATACTTCGCTCATTTTTGTTTCCTTATTTAATAAGGTGCTGACAAATCAACACCTAACGTTAATTGATGTTGTGCATAATAGCACAAGGTATATTGGATTGCACAGATTAGTCCGATTGATAAAAACTAATTATTTAAGTTGTGCAAATGCCTGTAATAAATCGGCTTTGATGTCTTCTACATCTTCTAAACCAACAGAAAAACGCAATAATGTGTTTGTAATACCGCGAGCAACGCGTTCTGCTTCTGGAATATCCATATGGGTTTGGGTTGCTGGATAGGTAATAAAGCTTTCTGTTCCGCCTAAACTTTCTGCAAAGGTAATCAACTTGATTGATTTTAAGAACGTATTCACCCAATTTTCATCTTTCAAACGGAAAGAAAGCATACCGCCTTTGTTTGGATATAACACACTATCAATTTGTGGCTGTTGACGTAAAAATTCTGCAATCTCCTTCGCATTATCTTGATGGCGTTTCATACGTAATGAAAGGGTTTTCATACCACGCACGGTTAACCAAGAATCGAACGGCGAAAGTACGGCACCTGCACCATTTTGTATATAGGCGATACGATCACAAAGCTCTTGTCCTTTTGCAATAATCAAGCCAACCAAACTATCATTATGACCCGCAATATATTTTGTGCCACTGTGGATTACAATATCTGCGCCTAAATCTAATGGACGAGATAGCACTGGAGTTAAGAAGGTATTATCCACAATCATTAACAAGTTGTGTTTTTTCGCTAATTTCGCAATTTCTGCTACATCACACTCTTCCATTAATGGATTAGATGGCGTTTCAATAAAAATCGCTTTTGTATTTGCTGTAATAGCCGCTTCAATTTCAGCTACAGAAGCGGTATTCACATAAACGGGTTTTACGCTGTTATTATTTTTATAAGCAAAATCCAATAAACGATAAGTCCCACCATATACATCACTTGACAAAATCCATTCATCTGGAGCTTTAAATAAGTTCATCAATACTTGAATTGCTGCCATACCCGAAGCAAAAGCAAAACCACGATCACCATTTTCTAATTTTGCAACGGTATCTTCCAAAACACTACGAGTTGGGTTTTTCGTGCGGGTATAATCAAACCCTGTGCTTTCACCAATCCCATGATGGCCATAAGCCGTTGAAAGATAAATTGGCGTAGAAACCGCACCTGTGCGCTCATCACTGCGATTTCCCGCTTGAGCTAATAATGTATCGATAGAATATTGTTGTGTCATAATTTACCTCTAAAACATGCAAAAATTTGACCGCACTTTTCTTGATTTAATGGCGAACAAAACGCTCCAATTTTGTCATAAAGCCACTCACGATAAAAGTAGAAATTGAAAACTCTGTGAAAATTATATTCTTGAGCCAAATTTTGCTGTAATTTCAACCGAAACGAAGATTTTTTCAACATTTGAATTTTTTTTTAAGATCTTCGATTGACAGAATTTCAAATTCCCGTAAAATGCACCGCACTAACAGCGTATGCGGGAATAGCTCAGTTGGTAGAGCACGACCTTGCCAAGGTCGGGGTCGCGAGTTCGAGCCTCGTTTCCCGCTCCAAACTAACGGCGTGTTAGCAAAGCGGTTATGCACTGGATTGCAAATCCATGTAGCTCGGTTCGACTCCGGGACACGCCTCCATAACCACGCAGTTAGTTAATCACTCAATGCCCGAGTGGTGGAATCGGTAGACACAAGGGATTTAAAATCCCTCGCCTTTCGA
>CAJLFU010000045.1 GCA_905205995.1 uncultured Haemophilus sp.
AGTAGTTCAACTGGTATTGGCAGCAATATGCTTGCCATAAATGCATAATGCAAAATAATTTTTTAACCTTGTTTTTTATTAAAGCTGGGGCTTTCTTATCTGCTTATTAGAGTTATTAATTTTATTTGAAAGGAAATATAAAGATGAATAATGCATTACAAAAGGCTATACCGCGTTTTTTTATTGGGAGCTTTTTTATTGCATTATTATGTGCAGTCATTATTTCTGAATTTGTTGGAGAGGCATTTTTTCTTTCTTTTCTTATTTCATTTATACCTGGGATGATGACAACACTTATCTTTTTTGCTACTCGGGAAAAAGCAAGCAGCTATTATGGGCGGTATTTATTGGTGGCATTTTTTATGCCTTTTCTAATCCCTACTATCGTCGGATTATCTTTGCATTTTGTTGATTTAAACTGGGATAGCACTATTGATACAATTATAGGCACTTATTTTTTATTAGGCCTTCCTTGTACTATTTTGGGGATAGTTCAATTGGTGCTGGCAGTAGTATGTTTACCAGAAATGCATAAGTAAATATGTCATCTTTTAACCTTGCCTTTTACACTTAGTAAGAATAAGATTCATTACAGTATTGTTACAATCTCAATCATTGATGTGATAAATGTTTCATAACGGTTGCTTATTTGTTTGAAAGATTTTATGTGGTTGAATTGTGGTTTTTATGACTCAAGTGCCAAAACAAGGGATTGATTATGCATAACAAATCTTATTTTGCCCTCCTTCCTCTTTCATTTTTTATATCTAATGCTTTTGCTGAAGATATGCAGTCTGTAACATTACTGGATCCCATTGTGGTAACAGGTGTTACTCAGACAAATACCAATTCAGTCAAACTTAATCCTAAAACAACACTTCAACCTTTACCTGCTGGTGATGGTGCAGATTTATTGCAATCTGTTGCAAATATGAGCGTGATTCGTAAAGGTGGGAGTTCTGGCGATCCGTTATTTCGCGGCTTAGGTGGTTCTCGCTTGAATATTCAAGCAGACGACCAATTCATTTATGGTGGGTGTAGCAACCGAATGGATCCGCCAACAGCCTATATTTTCCCATCAGCTTATGATGAAGTTGTGGTGACCAAAGGTCCCCAAACTGTAACTGAAGGTTCTGGCTTGGTGGCTGGCGCAGTTCGTTTTGTGCGTAAAGAGCCTGAATTTGATACTCAAAATACCTACTTAAATGGCAGTGTAACACTTGGTGGAAATAAACGCCGTGATGCTTATTTTGATGCGATGGCGGGTGGTAAATATGGTTATTTACGTACGAGTATGTCACACAATGAGGCGGGTAATTACAAAGATGGCGATGGCAATCGAGTTCATTCCTCTTTTGAGCGCCGTAATCAAATGTTACAGCTTGGTTTCACACCGACAGAAAACACCTTATTGACCGGAACTTATGAACGTAGTCGAGGCGAAGCGGCTTATGCGGATCGAATGATGGATGGGAGTAAGTTTGATCGTGATGCGTGGAATGTTCGATTTGTACAACGCAATATTACACCGTGGTTCACTGAACTTGAATTACGTTACGGTCAAAGCAAGATTGATCATGTGATGGATACTTATAGTATGCGTTATTTAAGCATGAAGGGAAATCAAGTTAAAAAAGCAATGAATCCAAAACGTGAAACCAATACAGGGCATTTGAAAGCAACCTTTGATTGGCCGGATATTAATTTGCAAACAGGCATTGATTATATGCGTGATAAACACCTTTCACGTATGGAAATGAAGGGGGAAGGTTACACGCATAAACCTTATCAACCACAGCAAAACTTTACTCAATGGGGTGGATTTGTTGAGGGAGCCTGGACGGCAAGCGATAGTCGTAAGTTTATTTCTGGTTATCGTTATGATGAAGTGAAAGCTGAATACGACACTCTAATGGCGAATAACCCAAATAAACACCATACGTATGGTTTACATTCGGGTTTCTTCCGTTGGGAAGAAGAAATCAATGGCATTAAATACTATGCCGGTGTAGGGATTGCAGAGCGAGCGCCAGATTATTGGGAACGCCGTGCAAGCCAAGTTTTAGATAAAGAGCAAAATCGTCAAATTGATACGGGATTGATGTGGAAGAATGATACCTTTGATTTTTCTGTGTCGCTATTTGGTAGTGATGTCCGCGATTTCATTATGTTAGAACGAGTAGGTAAAGATGTCTCGGCTCGTAATATCAAGGCAACTCGATTAGGCGGCGAAATTGAAGGTAAATGGAAATTTGCACGTCACTGGGAAATCGGTAGTAGTCTGGCTTATACCTATGGTAAAAATCGCACGGACGACCGTCCACTCGCTCAAACACCGCCATTAGAATGGAAAAACTCATTAACTTGGGATAATGAAACCTTGAGTGCGGGAGTATTATGGCGAGTGGTTTCGGCACAAAAACGCTATGCAACGGGACAAGGCAACATTATTGGGCAGGACATTGGCGCTTCAGCAGGCTTTGGAACGTTGTCCTTTAATACAGGGTGGAAAATTAATAAATATGCCACTTTGCAGGGCGGAATTGATAACTTATTTAATAAATCCTATGCAGAGTTTGTGAGTAAAGGCGCAGATCCTTCAGCGGGGCTCCAAACTGTTCGAGTGAACGAGCCAGGACGTCAATATTGGTTACGTTTACAAGTTCAATTCTAGGATTCTTTATAAACTAATAAAAACGGATAACGAGGTTATCCGTTTTTTATTTGAACAGATTTAAATTGAAGGAAAATTTTGTTAAATTAGACCGCACTTTTAGTCGTCACTGAATATTATGAAACAAAAAACTATTGAGCTTGCACAAGCATTAATTCGTCGTCCCTCTATTAGCCCGAATGATGAGGGCTGTCAGCAATTAATTGCGGAACGTTTGGAAAAACTCGGCTTTGAAATTGAATGGATGCCTTTCAACGACACGTTAAATTTATGGGCAAAGCATGGTGTTGGTGAGCCGGTCATCGCCTTTGCAGGGCATACCGATGTGGTACCGACCGGAGATGAAACGCAATGGACTTATCCGCCGTTTTCTGCCGAAATTGTGGATGATATGCTTTATGGTCGTGGTGCGGCAGATATGAAAGGCTCATTGGCCGCAATGATTGTGGTGGCGGAAGAGTATGTGAAAGCCAATCCAAATCATAATGGAACGATTGCTTTGTTGATTACTTCTGACGAAGAGGCAGCCGCGAAAGATGGCACGGTACGTGTTGTCGAAACGTTAATGGCGCGCGGTGAGAAAATCACTTATTGCATGGTAGGCGAGCCGTCTAGCTCGAAAACATTGGGTGATGTGGTTAAAAATGGTCGTCGGGGTTCGATTACAGGTAACCTCTACATTCAAGGCATTCAAGGTCATGTGGCTTATCCTCATTTAGCGGAAAACCCAATTCATAAAGCCGCACCTTTCTTGCAGGAATTAACTACGTATCAATGGGATAATGGCAACGAATTTTTCCCACCGACCAGTTTACAAATTGCAAATATTCATGCAGGCACTGGGAGTAATAATGTCATCCCAGGTGAGCTTTATGTGCAATTCAATTTACGTTATTGTACGGAAGTCACTGACGAAAGCATTAAGTCAAAAGTGGCAGAAATGCTCGAAAAATATGGTTTGAAATACCGTATTGATTGGAATTTATCGGGTAAACCATTTTTAACTAAACCGGGCAAATTATTAGATGCATTAACGACGGCAATTGAGCAAACAACCGGTATTACACCACAAGCAGAAACAGGTGGTGGTACCTCTGACGGACGTTTTATTGCATTAATGGGCGCTGAAGTTGTGGAATTTGGGCCGCTTAATGCAACGATTCATAAAGTGAATGAATGTGTAAACGTTGATGATCTTGCCAAGTGCGGTCAGATTTATCATCAAATGTTAGTGAATTTATTGGATAAGTAAGATGAAATTAACGCCAGAAATGTTAACCGGCAAATCTCGTGAACATTTGATCAATTTGCCTACACCTCATTCTCCGAATCATTTTTTGCAAGCTGAGGCAATGAAAGCGTTTCAAGGATTGCAACAAAGTGCGGTCAAAAATGGCTTTAATTTGCAACCCGCGAGTAGCTTTCGTGATTTTGAACGTCAACAACTTATTTGGAATGGTAAATTTAACGGTGAACGCAAGGTTCATGATGATGCGGGAAATCCATTAGATTTAGCGTTATTAGATGATTGGCAAAAAGCACAAGCCATTTTACGTTGGTCGGCTCTTCCTGGGGGAAGTCGTCATCATTGGGGAACAGAAATCGATATTTTTGATCCTGATCTTTTGCCTCAAGGTCAATCTTTACAACTTGAGCCTTGGGAATATGAAAAGGGCGGCTATTTCTTTGAATTGAGTGAATTTCTTACTGAAAATCTACCGCACTTTGATTTTGTTTTGCCATTTATAAGTCAGCCAGAAGGTAAAAAAATCGGCCGAGAGCCTTGGCATATTAGCTATTTACCGTTGGCAGAGCAGGCATCACGATTATTTACGCCAGATGTGCTATTGCAGGTTTGGAAGCATGAGATAGTGGCTGGAAAAGAAACGTTAATTGCACATTTACCAGAGATTTTTGAGCAATATGTGGTTTAACAAAAAACGCAGCAAGTCGCTGCGTTTTTTTATGGTTTGATTAATTCTTTTTATTCTTTTCCAAGGATTTATGTTGAATTTTCACATTCTTGCCTTTGGCTTGGAAATATTCACCAATTTGTTGAGCGATATAAACAGAACGATGTTTACCACCCGTACAACCGATAGCAATGGTGAGATAGCTTCGATTATTTTGCTCTAACATCGGTAACCAGGTTTCAATGTAATTACGCGTTTGGTAGATAAAATTATTCACTTCATCATGCGCAAGTAAAAATTGTGCAACAGGTTCATCAAGCCCCGTCATTGGACGCAGTTCTGGGTTCCAGTGTGGGTTAGGCAGAAAACGCACATCGAAGACATAATCGGCATCCAGCGGAATACCATATTTAAAGCCGAAAGACTCAACCACGATCTTAAGTTCTTTATCTGTATTACCGCGTAAAACTTCTCTTAAACGTTCAGATAACGCATGAGTCGAAAGTGGCGCAGTATCAATAATAAAATTGGCATGTTGAATTAAAGGCTCAAGTTGTTGATACTCTAAATCAATCGCTGACTCAAGTGGGAGATCTTGTGCAGAAAGGGGATGAAGGCGGCGTGAATCGCTGTAACGGCGAATAAGTGTACTGCGATCGCTGTCCAAAAAGATGATTTTGACGGAATAAGTAGCTTGGATGTCCGTCAAAATTTTGTCTAGATCAGCACTTGAAGAGGGAAGATTTCGAATATCGAGACTGATCGCAACAGTGGTTTGAGTGTTGGCAAGAATCTGCGTAAGTTGAGGAAGTAAATTGAGAGGAAGATTATCCACGCAATAATAGCCCATATCTTCCAAGGCCCTTAATGCGACAGATTTCCCAGCTCCGGAGCGACCGCTGATAATAATAATTTCCATCTGCGTGATTCCTTATGGTTGTAGGTTAGGTTATACCTCTTGAGGTTAAATATTATCTAAATTTGTGTCATCCTCAGATTCCTCTGAATGATCGGCACATTCAAAAATTTGCCAAATTTCATCCGCACTTTGTGCTGAACGAAGTTGTTTAATTAAGTTTTTATCAGTTAATTTTTCATTGATTTCTGCCAGAACAGGAATATATTCTTGGCAGTGATTTTCGGGTACGAGCACAGCAAAAACGATATCCACCGGTTTATTATCGGCGGCATCATATTCGACAGGCGTTTCTAATTGCATAAATACCGTCTGGATCTTATCTGACACAGTAGCAGGTAACTTAGCTTTAGGCATGGCGACACCATTGCCTAATCCTGAATTACCTAATTTTTCTCGTTCAAATAAACATTCAAAACAAGCTTGTTTACCATTTTCAGAGTGAAGTTTTTCCACAACGAAAGTGGCAATAGATTCAAATAATCGTTTCTTGCTAGAAAAAGCAACCCCCTGACGAATATCATCAGGGGAGAGCAATGTCGTAAATTTCATAGGTTATAGTTTAAATTGTTCGCCTAAATAGACACGTTTAACGTGCTCATCATTCATGACTTCTTCTGGGGTGCCGGTCGCGATAATTTTCCCTTCGCCAACAATGTAAGCGCGTTCACAGACATCAAGGGTTTCGCGTACGTTGTGGTCGGTAATTAACACACCTAAGCCACGATTACGGAGATCTGTGATGATTTTCTTAATATCCGTGACTGAAATTGGGTCTACACCCGCAAAAGGTTCATCTAATAAAATAAACTTTGGATTTGCTGCTAATGCGCGTGCAATTTCTACACGACGACGTTCACCACCTGAAAGAGATTGTCCCAGGCTATCACGAATATGGCTAATATTGAACTCATCAATTAACTCATCCGCTCTCTCTCTGCGTTGTTCTGCAGTGAGATCTTTACGAATTTCTAATACCGCCATAAGGTTTTCATACACCGTTAAACGACGGAAAATAGAGGCTTCTTGTGGTAAATAGCCAATTCCTCTACGTGCACGTTCATGCATAGGTAATACGCTAATATCATCGCCATCAATGGTGATTTTTCCCTGATCGTGACGCACTAAACCGACGACCATGTAGAAAGTAGTGGTTTTACCTGCACCATTTGGACCAAGTAGGCCAACAATTTCATTGGAGTTTACGGTTAAACTCACATCAGAAACCACTTTTCGGCTTTTATAGCTTTTTGCGAGGAATTCAGCTTGTAATACAGACATCGGTTATTTTTTACCTTTTTGTTGTAATTGGGTTGGAATTAAGACGGTTTGTACTCGTGATTTTCCATTACCATTCGCTTTTAACTGTTGTTTTTTCACATCATAAGTGATGCGTTCACCGTTAATTTTGCTATCTAATTGTTTTAATTCGGCATTACCAGTTAATGTTAAGAATTCAGTGCCTAAATCGTAGTGAACTTTATTGGCTTTACCATCAACAGGCTTACCATCATCAAGTTGTTGGTGGAAAGTAACAGGGCTACCAAATGCTTCAACAGTTTCTTTTTTACCTGAATTTTCTGGTGGACGAGTAATAACCACTTTATTGGCTTTAATCAAAATGGAACCTTGTGTAATCACAACGTTATCGGTAAAGGTTACCACGCTGTTTTCCATATCTAAAGATTGATTATCTGAGACAATATTAATCGGTTTATTGGTATCGTCTTTTAACGCAAAAGCAGATAAAGAAGTCATCATTAACGCTGTTAAAAGCAGAATTTTATTGTTTGTTGATTTCATAATATGTTTTCACCTGTTCTTTTAAGGTTGCAACTTGCTGACGTAAATTTCCGACCAACTTCAATCCACTTGAGTTAAAGTTTAATCCGTTAATTTTTACTTGCGTATCGGAAGTAATGTCTTGTGTTTTTAAATTAATCACTGCCGCTTCGGTCTCAACACGTTGCAGGCGAGATAAAGGATCAAGGCTCTCGGCAACCACGCCGCCTTCAAGATAGAGCATTTGATCTTTCGTTAATTTTGCCTTTTTCGCGCTAAGCTTCCAATTTTGTTTTTCTAATTGAATTTTATCGGTTTTCGCTTCTTTGTCTTTATTATCTAAAGAGACATCAAAAAGATAGACTAGCGGCGAAATAAAATCCGTATGACCGTCTTGTGTGTAATATTCCACTTTGTCGGAAATCGCGAGATATTGCTTTTTACCTTCTGGCGAGAATACGGTAGTTTCCATTTTATTGCCGACGTATTCTGGGCTATCAGGCTTTTTAATTAGGCTTTGTAAATCGCTATGATCTTGATTAAGCGAATAATACCAGCCTAATAAAGCCAGGGCGATGACACCTAAAATAATATTCCAACGAATATTCATAAATAACGTTTTTTCCTTCTTAAAAGGGTAGCTAATCATAGCACTTTTTTGACACAAAGTGCGGTCAAAAATAGCCGTATTTTAGTCTTCTAAAATGAGTGTTTTTAAGATCTGATAAATCTCGCGATAAGCTTTTGACGGCTTATTTTGTTCCTTCTCTTTTTGTGCTGCACGAATCAAATTACGTAATTGTTGGCGGTCTGCAGAAGGATACTCATTTAACAAATCAGTCAGTGCTGCATCACCTTTCGCAACCAACTCATCACGTAAGATTTCCAACTTATGCAGCATCGCTTGCTGCTGATTATGTTTGTTTTCAATTTTTTCTAAAGCTTCACGAATAGGCTCTGCATCAATTGAGCGTAAGAGTTTACCAATATATTGCAATTGGCGACGACGCGCCTCTTTTTGCAGGCGTTGCGCTAATTCAATGGCATCTTTCAAGCTATCGTCTAGTGGAACCTTAGTCAGATTTGCTTTGGTTAAGTTCACCAATTTCTCACCAAGCTGTTTTAAATCCTCAGCATCGCGTTTGATTTCACTTTTACTTACCCAAATAATCTCTTCTTGGTCTTCATCTTCCCAATCAAAGGCTTCTTTTTTCTTACGTTTTGCCATTCTATTACCTTATGAAAAATTTGGTGCATTTTAGCATAAACTTTCAAAATAAGATAAAATGGCGCAAATTTTTAATAGGATTATCATCATGAAAACAGCAGAAAATTTAACCGCACTTTTAAAATCTCAAGAGCAAACATTACGTGATGCCGTCAGTTTTGCGATTGAAACTGCACAGAAAACGGGGGCAACCGCTGAAGTCGGTGTGACAAAAGTGAGTGGTTTATCGGTTTCAACCCGTCTGCAAGAGATTGAAAATGTTGAATTTACTAATGATGGAGCATTAGGCATTTCCGTTTATTTAGGCCAACAAAAAGGCAATGCATCTACCTCAGATTTAAGCGAAGAAGCGATTAAAAATACCGTTGAAGCAGCACTTGCTATTGCAAAATATACCTCACCAGATGATTGTACAGGGCTAGCCGATAAAGAACTAATGGCTTTTGAAGCGCCCGATTTAGCGCTTTATCATGGGGCAAGTGTCGATGTCGAACAGGCGACAAAATTAGCTTTAGAAGCTGAAAAAGCGGCTTTGGAATACGATGCTAAAATTGTGAATAGTAATGGCGCAAGCTTTAACTCTCATACGGGTGTGCGTGTTTATGGTAATACACATGGCATGCTACAAAGTTACTTATCTAGCCGCTATTCTTTATCTTGTTCGGTGATTGGTGGCGAGCTAGATCAACTTGAAAATGACTACGAATATACGGTTTCACGTGAGTTTGATGCGCTTTCTTCAGCGGATTGGGTTGGACAGAATTGTGCAAAAAAAGTGATTGCGCGTTTAAATCCACAAAAATTAACGACACGTGAAGTGCCAGTGATTTTCTTAAATGATGTGGCAACAGGATTAATTTCTCACTTAACGGGGGCGATTAGTGGCGGTAGCTTATATCGTAAATCCAGTTTCTTGCTCGATCATCTTGGAAAACAAGTGTTGCCAGATTGGTTCCAAATTAGTGAGCGTCCGCATTTGTTAAAACGTTTAGCCTCCACGCCTTTTGATAGCGAAGGAGTTCGCACACAGGATCTTGAAATTATTCAAGATGGCGTATTGCAAACCTATTTGCTCACCAGTTACAGCGGTAGAAAAATGAGCATGCAAAGTACCGGTCATGCAGGTGGTATTCACAACTGGCTTGTGAAACCAAATTTAACGGGCGGATTGACCGCACTTTTACGTCAAATGGGCACCGGTTTATTGGTGACAGATGTCATGGGGCAAGGTGTAAATATTGTGACGGGGGATTATTCTCGTGGTGCAGCGGGTTTCTGGGTAGAGAATGGCGAGATCCAATATCCAGTTGCTGAAATTACTATTGCTGGTCAATTGCAGGATATGTTGAAAAATATTGTAGCAGTAGCAGATGATGTTGAACATCGTTCCAATATTCAAACAGGTTCAATCTTGTTAGATAAGATGAAAATTTCAGGAAATTAATAATTTTTTAAAAATGATAATAATTCTTATTGACATGTGATTTCTTTCTGCTACTATACGCACATCTGTTTAGCAGCGATTGCAGATTGCTCCAACAGGTAGAGTAGAAAGTAAATTCGTTAGGGTTAAAAAGGCTGAAGGTTTAAACTTCAGCCTTTTTTATTGTAGAATACGCAAACGATTAAATTAAAAAGGAAAGACTATGAAAAAACACCACGTCGATATTTTAATTTCAGAAGCGGATGTTCGTAGCCGTATTACTGAACTTGGCGCAGAAATTACGCATTTTTATCAACAACAAGCCATTGATAAACTGATTGTTGTTGGGCTTTTACGTGGTTCATTTATGTTCATGGCCGATCTGGTGCGTGAATTAAAATTACCGGTAGAAGTGGAGTTTATGACCACTTCAAGCTATGGTTGCGGAATGACAAGTAATCACGATGTGAAAATTACGAAAGATCTTGAAGGCGATATTCGTAATGAACATGTGCTAATTGTTGAGGATATTATTGATACGGGTTACACCCTTGAAAAAGTGCGCGGCATTTTAAATTTACGCGATCCTGCAAGCTTGGCGATTTGTACCTTATTAGATAAACCTTCTCGCCGAGAAGTGGAAGTACCGGTTGAATGGATTGGTTTTTCTATTCCGGATGAATTTGTTGTCGGCTATGGTATTGATTATGCTCAACGTTATCGTAATCTAGGCTATATTGGCAAAGTGGTTATAGACGAATAATTTAGTCATATTTTAAACATAAAAGTGCGGTCAGATTTTCAAGCAAATTGCTTTTAAAATCTGACCGCTTTTTAATGCTTGTTAAAGATTAATCTTTACGCGGTGGCCAATAGACCTCTTCTTTTTTAACGATACCGCGTTTGAGAATATCGGCGGCAAGGGCGGCGGTGTCAGGCGGATTTTGGTAGAACGCTGCGTCTTCTTTACTCATTGCGGAGTAGATGCCTTTCCAGTGGGTTTTGGCAGGTGGCGGGGGCAGGACTTCGTCTAGGCGCGGGAAGGTGTAGAAGGGGTTGCCGCTTTTGGTGCCTGTCCCCATAAGGGCTTTTTCCAACTCGGCATAAGCTGCTTCACGGACAGGATCGGCAGGGGTAGCAATAAATTTATCCATAAGTGCCTTATTTTTGGCATAAACCATTGTCAGATTTAAGGCTGCCTTACCTCCACCTTCACCTCCTTGTCGTACCGCATTGTGCATCAGCAACAGTGATTCTTTTAGATTACCATAGCGGATTTCCTTAATCATGGACAATTCTCTCATGGCAGCAGAAAAACCCTGCCTAGCTGCGCAATCAAGCAGCAGTTCACGCGTGTTATAATCTTTAAATCGTTTATCATAAATCTGCGCCAAATCATATTGTGCCAGCGGCACACCTAAATCTACTGCTTTTTGCAGGTAGGCAAGTCCAAGTTTGGGATTATGGCTATAGCCTGCATTACCTTCATACAAAGCGTCAAACAGCCAATAGTTTGCCATAGCCCAATTTTTATCTAGACCATAATGCAGCCATTTGCGTGCTCGGTTCTGCAAAGGATCAAACAATGTACCGCTTGCACCTTGTACGTGAGTGTAGAGTAAGTAGAGGTTGTTAATTGCCTGATAATGTCCTTTTGATGCAGCCGCTTCGTACAAGATAATCATATTCTGCAGCTCCTGTTTATTCCTGCGTCCATCTTTGGCATGAATCAAAGTGGCAGCACGATACCAAAGATGGGATTCGGCATCGGGTGGAGACGGCGGTGTCCATGTGGCACAGGTGTATTCTGTGCGTTTCGGATCAAATGCTTTGGGTGCCGGTTGGGATTGGGACGGCGAAACCGAACCGCAGGAAACCAACAGGGGAACAAGTAAGGAGACAAAAATAAATTTTTTCATGATATCGATTTGTTTGTGTTAAGGCCGTCTGACAATAACCCTTCCAGATTTCAGACGGCCTGTTCTTGATTTACTCATTACGCGGTGGCCAATAGACCTCTTCTTTTTTGACGATACCGCGTTTAAGGATATCCGCAGCTAAGGCAGCGGTATCGGGCGGATTTTGGTAGAACGCTGCGTCTTCCTTGCTCATCGCCGAGTAGATGCCTTTCCAATGGGTTTTGGTGGGTGGCAGCGGTAAAACCTCGTCTAGTTTTGGGAAAGTGTAAAAAAGGTTGCCACTTCTGGTACCAGTACCTAAAAGGGCTTTATGCAATTCAGCGTAGGCTGCTTCACGAATAGGATCAGCAGGGGTTGCAGCAAATTTATCCATAAGCTCCTTATTTTTGGCATAAATCATTGTCAAACCTAAAGCTGCATTACCTCCACCTTCACCACCTTGACGTACTGCTTTGTGCATCAACAATAACGACTCTTTCAGTTTGCCGTAGCGAATCTCCTTAATCATAGATAATTCCGTCATAGCAGCAGAGAACCCCTGTCTAGCTGCGCAATCAAGCAACAGTTCACGCGTGTCGTAATCTTTGAATCGTTTATTGTAAATCCGCGCTAACTCATATTGCGCCAGTGGCACGCCCAAATCCACCGCCTTTTGCAAATAGGCAAGACCAAGTTGCGGATTACGGCGATAACCTGCATTGCCTTCGTACAGCGTGTCAAATAGCCAATAGTTTGCCATCGCCCAGTTTTTGTCCAGACCGTAGTGCAGCCATTTACGGGCGCGGTTGTGTAAGGGGTTGTACATAATGCCAGTTGAACCTTGCACATGGGTGTAGAGCAGGTAAAGGTTGTTGATTGCCTGATAATGCCCTTTTGATGCCGCCGCTTCGTACAAGACGATCATGTCTTGAAATTCCTGTTTGTTCATACGCCAGTCTTTGGCATCAAGCAGAGTGGCGGCACGATACCAAAGATGGGATTCGGCATCGGGCGGGGACGGCGGTGTCCATGTGGCGCAGGTGTATTCTGTGCGTTTCGGATCAAATGCTTTGGGTGTAGAAAGTGTTTGAGTATCGTTACGGTCTGATGCTGAAAATGAATTAACCCCGCAAGCAGTAATTAATGGGATAAGTAAGAAAATGATGTGACATTTTTTCATATTTGACTGTTCTTTGGATGGTTTAAAATTTAGTCTAAACATTCTTTTAAATAATGTAAATTATATTTTTATAATACCACCTGAAAATTAAAACTTTCATCAAAAAAAAACAAATCGATAACTTTATGTTGCTTATTTTTTAATGTGGTTTTTATGTTGTTTTTATAATAAAAAGAGCGGTCAAAATTCACAGTGATTTTTGACCGCTCTTTGATTGTTAAGATTAGCGTTTCGCTTTTTTGATAAACTTCATCAAGCGTTTACGTTTACGTAATTGGTTTGGTGTGAGTTTATTTTTTCTACCCGCGAATGGGTTTGAACCTTCTTGGAATAGCAAGCGAATTGGCGAACCAATAATTTTCAAACTCTTACGATAATAATTAGATAAATAACGTTTGTATGAATCAGGTAATTTATCCATTTGGTTGCCATGCACCACGATAATTGGTGGGTTATAACCACCTGGGTGAGCATATTTTAATTTAATACGACGACCGCCAATCATAGGTGGTTGATGCTCATCCGTTGCCATTTGTAAAATACGGGTGAGAAGGGAAGTTGTCATTTTTTGCGTCGCACAAGCATAAGCTTCTTTAATCGAATCAAAAAGATTCCCCACGCCACTGCCGTGTAAAGCAGAAATAAAATGCACACGGGCAAAGTCGATGAAATCAAGACGGCGATCTAATTCGGATTTGACGCGATCTTTCACATCTTGATCTAAGCCATCCCATTTATTCACGACGATCACGAGCGAGCGTCCTGCATTTAAGATAAAGCCAAGTAGAGAGAGATCTTGATCTGAAATATTTTCACGCGCATCAATTGTGAGTAATACCACGTTTGCATCTTGAATCGCTTGCAATGTTTTGATGACAGAGAATTTCTCAACGGCTAAATGCACTTTACCACGTTTACGCACACCTGCTGTGTCAATTAAGGTGTATTGTTGCCCATCGCGTTCCATTGGAATGTAGATACTGTCACGTGTTGTGCCTGGCATGTCGTAAACCACCACGCGATCTTCACCTAAAATACGATTGGTTAATGTGGATTTACCGACGTTTGGACGGCCTACAATCGCAATTTTGATATTTTTATCTTGTTCTTCTTCAAGCTCTTCGTCTAATGCATCATCAATTAATGAAGTATCTTCCTCTGAATCAAAGTCAAATTCGTGATCCCATTCATCTTTTTCTTCTTCATCAGAAGTGCGGTCATTTTCAGCTTCGTTTTCTTGTAATTTTTCCGCTAAAGGTGCCAGTACTTGCTCCATTAATTGAGTCACGCCACGGCCTTGTGATGCGGCGATTTGTTCAATTTCACCTAAGCCTAATTGATAGAATTCCGCACAGTGCGAGTCTGCATCAATACCGTCAGTTTTATTTGCTACAACCACGGTTGTTTTATTAGTACGTTGGCGTAAGTAATTGGCAATGCCAATGTCTGCAGCCGTTAAACCTGCGCGCGCATCTACTAAGAAAAGCACTACATCGGCTTCTTCAATCGCTAATAGGGACTGTTCTGCCATTTTTTCTTCAACGCCTTCTTCAGTGCCATCAATACCGCCGGTATCGATCACAATGAAATCATAGCCAGAAATATTGGCATGACCGTATTTACGATCTCGGGTTAAACCAGGGAAGTCTGCGACAAGCGCATCACGAGTACGGGTTAAACGGTTGAATAGGGTGGATTTACCTACGTTTGGGCGACCCACTAAGGCAACGACAGGAGTTGTCATAAAAATATCTCTGTAAAGTGTAAATTTGGTTAATTATAGCGAATGTTGGCTGGTAGGTAAAATTCGGGCATAAAAAAAGCACCTTCTGGTGCTTCATTATCTCGACTTAATTGGCGGAATGGACGGGACTCGAACCCGCGACCCCCTGCGTGACAGGCAGGTA
>CAJLFU010000046.1 GCA_905205995.1 uncultured Haemophilus sp.
CTTAATTCACTTTCTGATACTTGGATCACTGCACCTAATTCTTCATTGAATAACACGGATAAATCATTGTCGCCTAATGCAGAAATATCGACATCCACGCCACAGTTACCCGCAAATGCCATTTCTGCAAGGGTGGTAATTAAACCACCGTCTGAACGGTCGTGGTAAGCCAATAATTTACGCTCTGCTACTAATGCTTGCATTGCATCGAAGAAGTTTTTCAGTTTGGCTACGTTCACCACATCAGCTGGTTTGTCACCTAATTGTTTATACACTTGCGCAAGTGCGGTCGCGCCTAAGCGATTTTTTCTTTCGCCTAAATCAATCAACAATAAACGGCTTGCGCCTTTGTCTGTACGTAATTGAGGTGTCACGGTTTTGCGTACATCTTCCACGCGCGCAAAAGATGAAATTACTAAAGAAAGCGGTGCGGTGACGGATTTTTTCTCACCGTTTTCTTCCCAAGTGGTTTTCATCGACATGGAGTCTTTACCCACTGGAATGGTAATGCCTAATGCCGGGCAAAGTTCTTCACCGACTGCTTTCACCGCTTCATATAAGCCTGCGTCTTCACCACCATGACCCGCTGCCGACATCCAGTTTGCAGAAAGTTTGATGCGTTTAATATCGCCAATGTTGGTGCCCGCAATATTGGTAATGGATTCAGCCACCGCTAAACGTGCAGAAGCACCAAAATCTAATAATGCCACCGGTGCACGTTCACCCATTGCCATAGCTTCACCGTGATAGCTGTCTAACGAAGCGGTTGTAACCGCTACATCAGACACTGGAATTTGCCATGGACCGACCATTTGATCGCGTGCCACCATACCGGTTACCGAACGGTCGCCAATAGTGATTAAGAAAGTTTTTTCTGCTACCACCGGTAAGCGTAATACGCGATGGAAGGCTTCTTTTAATTGAATATTTTCCGTTGCAAGCGGTCGATTTTCGACAGTTTTTGACGAAACCTCACGCGTCATTTTCGGGGTTTTGCCTAATAACACATTCATTGGCAAATCAATTGGATTATTGTCGAAATGGCTATCGTGCAAGGTTAAATGTTTCTCTTCCGTTGCCTCACCAATAACCGCAAACGGCGCACGCTCACGTTCACAAAGCGCGGTAAATAATTCGAGTTTTTCTGGCGCAACCGCTAAGACATAACGTTCTTGCGATTCGTTACACCAAATTTCCAATGGTGACATGCCTTTTTCATCGCAAAGGATGGAGCGTAAATCAAATTTACCACCACGTTCGCCATCGTGTACCAATTCAGGCATCGCGTTGGATAAACCACCCGCGCCCACGTCGTGAATAAAGAGAATTGGGTTTTCATCACCTAATTGCCAGCAGCGGTCAATCACCTCTTGGCAACGGCGTTCCATTTCTGGGTTTTCACGTTGAACAGAGGCAAAATCTAAATCTTCTTTTGATTTACCGCTGTCCATCGAAGACGCTGCCCCACCGCCTAAACCGATATTCATGGCTGGGCCGCCTAATACGATCAATTTTGCACCGACTGGAATTTTGCCTTTTTGAACGTGTTCGCCACGAATATTACCGATACCGCCCGCTAACATAATCGGTTTGTGATAACCACGCACTTCTTCACCATTGAAGCTGTTGACTTTCTCTTCATAGGTACGGAAATAGCCTAGTAACGCAGGGCGACCGAATTCATTGTTAAATGCAGCGCCACCTAATGGGCCTTCAATCATAATATCTAAGGCTGAGGCAATACGGTTTGGTTTGGAGAGCGGATTTTCCCAAGGTTGCTCAAAGTTTGGAATGACGAGGTTTGATACGGAGAAACCGGTTAAACCTGCTTTTGGTTTTGCACCACGACCGGTTGCACCTTCATCACGAATCTCACCGCCCGAACCCGTTGCGGCACCCGGGAATGGCGAAATTGCGGTTGGATGGTTGTGGGTTTCCACTTTCATTAAGATATGCGCATCTTCATTGTGATAGCGATATTGTCCATCTTGATCCGCAAAGAAACGACCGACTTTTGAGCCTTCCATTACCGCAGCATTATCTTTATAGGCTGAAAGCACGAAATCAGGGGTTTTCTCAAAGGTATTTTTAATCATCTTAAACAGGGATTTATCCTGTTTTTTGCCATCAATAATCCAATCTGCATTAAAGATTTTATGACGGCAGTGCTCAGAGTTGGCTTGCGCAAACATATAAAGTTCAATATCGTGCGGATTGCGCCCTAATTGAGTGAAGTTTTCCACTAAATAATCAATTTCATCTTCTGCCAGTGCCAAACCTAATTCTACGTTGGCTGTCACCAAAGCTTCTCGTCCACCTTTCAAAATATCCACAGTTTTAAACGGTTTCGGATCTTGATGACGGAATAAAATCTCCGCATCTTGCGGATTGCGCACTACGGTTTCCATCATTCTGTCGTGTAAAAGTGCGGTCAATTTTTCTGTTGTTTTTTCATCAAGCGGTTGGCTTAACTCAAAATAATACGCCAAACCACGCTCAATACGCTCCACTTCATTTAAACCACAATTATGCGCAATATCGGTCGCTTTAGAAGACCAAGAAGAAATGGTACCGACGCGTGGAATCACGATAAAGGTTTCACCTTTGGCATCGTGTTCTGCCAAGGTTGGGCCGTAATGTAACAATGCTTTTAGTTTTGCTTCCTGCTCGCTAACAAGCGGTCGATTTAATTCCACAAAATGCAAATATTCCGCATAAACCGATTTCACCGGTAATTGATTTTGTTGGAATTTTTGCATTAAGCCTTGAATACGGAATTCAGAAAGGGCGGGTGAGCCTCGAAAAGTTTGAAACATACGGGTACCTTTGAGTTGTGTTTGAGATGAAAATCGCGGGCTATTATAAAGGAAAACACATCAAAACGAAAACGTTTGCGTCAATCATTTTCAAATGATTTTTAGTGGGAGAAAGCATATAATCAGCAAGCAATTCAAAACAATCCAAAAACTAACCGCACTTTGAGGCGTCACTATGATCATCAATGACATCAATTTCAACGATCTCTATCAACAGCATCTAAAAGCCTGTAATCACTATAATCTTCCACCGACAAAATGGGATAAAAAAGCCCCTAAAATGGCTGAGAATTTAGTGGGCAAACCAAGTCGCTATAACGAGACCCTACTTAAAGCCATGAATGTGCAACCTGATGAAACCGTATTAGATATCGGCTGTGGCCCCGGTACGTTTGTGATTCCTTTAGCTCAACAATGCCAAGCTGTGTATGCACTCGATTACAGCCAAGGCATGTTAGAGATGGTTCAGCAATATAAAGAAAAGCATAAACTGAATAATATTACGCTTCTACATAAATCATGGTCGGATAACTGGGATGATGTACCTCAAGCGGATGTGATACTCGCCTCTCGCTCGACGCTTGTGGACGATTTAGATGACATGATTGAAAAGCTGCAAAGCAAGGCTAAAAAACGCGTCTTTTTAACCTCGGTGACACAACGCCATTTTCTCGATGAAGGCGTATTTGAAGCCATTGGTCGTGATGATGTGGGCTTTCCAACTTATATTTATTTAGTCAATCGCCTTTACCAAAAAGGCATTCACGCGAATGTGAATTTTATTGAAACCGAATCAGGCCATTTCCAAGGCGAAACCTTTGAGGATTTATTAAATTCTGTGGAGTTTTCCCTCGGCAATCTCACTGAAAAAGAAAAACAAAATTTGGCTCAATTCTATCAACAAAAACAAATAAACAATGAACCGATAAAACACGGACAACGCAAATGGGCGTTGATTTGGTGGGAGGTTTAAGAAAAAAGCGCGGTCATTTTTGACCGCACTTTACGCTTTAAGATAGGTTAAAGAATTTCTAATAACGTCGCAAAGTCGTCAAACACCCAATCTGGATTTGATTCAGCAATCGGAATGTTGTAATTGTATCCGTAAGTTAATCCCACAACCGGGCAACCTGCTGAGTGCGCAGCGAGAATGTCATTTCGAGAGTCACCTACAAACAACACTTGGCGAGGTTCTACGCCAAATTTACCGCATAAATAATACAATGGACCTGGATGTGGTTTAATCGCGGGTAATGATTGTCCACCAAGCATTTCACTGAATAGATGATCGATGCCAAATGCCGCCAATACAGGCTGAACGTGACGAGTTGGTTTGTTCGTTACCACGGCTAAGGTATAACCGCGAGCCTTTAAAGTTTCCAATGTTTCTTTTACATTTGGATATAAACGGCTCACATTACAAAGATTCTCCGCGTAATACACATTAAAACGCTCTTTCACTTGCTCCATTTCAGCATCTGAAAAGTCTTTACCTGTTTGTACTTTTGCCCATTCTAAAGCACGAGCAATCAATACAGGAGCCCCATTACCAATCCAAGTTAACACTAACTCTTCTGGTGCTTGAGGTAAACCAAAGTCTGCTAAAGCAGAATTCACAGACAACGCTAAATCTGGCAAGCTATTCACGAGCGTACCGTCTAAATCAAAACCGATAACTTTAAATTGAGTCTTCATTCTCACTACCATCTATTTAACTGAAGCTAACTGCATGCGCATTTGATCAATGATTTGTTTATAATCTGGTTTACCAAAAATCGCTGAGCCTGCCACAAACATATCTGCACCGGCTGCGGCGATTTCTGCAATATTATCCACTTTGACGCCACCATCGATTTCTAAACGAATATCTAAACCACTTTCATCAATCAAACGACGTGCTTGTTGTAATTTTTTCAATGTTGAAGGTAAAAAAGATTGTCCACCAAATCCTGGATTCACGGACATTAACAAGATCACATCCACTTTATCTAATACATAATCCAAATAACTTAATGGCGTGGCAGGATTAAACACTAAACCTGATTTGCAACCGTGATCGCGAATGAGCTGTAAAGAGCGGTCAATATGTTCACTGGCTTCAGGATGAAAGGTAATGTAATCCGCACCGGCTTTGGCAAAATCAGGAATAATACGATCGACCGGTTTGACCATCAAATGCACGTCAATGGGTGCTTTAATGCCATAATCACGCAAAGCTTTACACACGGCTGGGCCAAAGGTTAAATTTGGCACATAGTGATTATCCATTACATCAAAATGAATCACATCCGCACCGGCATTCAACACGTTTTGCACATCATCACCAAGACGAGCAAGATCTGCAGAAAGGATAGAAGGGGCGATTAAATAAGGTTTCATTTGTCATCTCCTAAAGGATAAAAGTGCTTGTAGTTTACTACGTTGAGCTCAATTTTACCTTGATTATTTACAAGTTTTAGCTGAAAACAAAGAAAAAAATAACCGCACTTGATTCAATTGCCTCAAAGTGCGGTTGGTTTTTATCGTATTTTAAAAGGACAGATTAGTTTAATCCAATGATTTCCCAACGGTTGTGAGATTGACCATCGATTTTGCCTTTTTTCACGTTGGTGATGTAATCGATCATCATATTTTGGATTGTGCCTTTTTCACGGCCCATTGCGACTTTAGATTCCCAAAGTACCGGAATTTGTTGGCCTTCCCAAATACCGCCTTTACCGTTTAACTGAGCGAAACGATATGAGTTCATACCCACTTTTAATTTCATATCATCCGTTACCGGTTTGCCATCAGCAAGGGTTAAATCAATGATTTTGCTACCCTGTGGATTACGTAAGTCAATTTTGTAATTTACGCCACCAAAAATATCATAAGTCACATATTTTGATTTTTTACGTTCCGCATTGTAACGATATTCCGTGTCACCTGGTTGGATGGTATCGAAGTAGTTCGCCGACCATTCCATATATTCTTTCAATTGTTTACCGGTCAGTTCATAAACGGTGACATCACCACCCGCATAACGATAGTTAAAGATGATGTCTTTTTTCTTGATATCGCCTTTATCCATACGTGCTTTTTGATGGTCGAAAGAGAAAGTGACCACATCTGCGCCACTGTAATATTGTTCAACATCATTAATGAATGAAGATAAACCGGTATCTTTTGAGAATGCAGCAGATACACCGTGTTTAGTCTCTTGAGGTACCATTTCATTCGCTGTTTGACCGATTACTACGTTGTTTAATTCACGTAATTTCTCGTGGTAAGGCTTGTAAATTTCCTCAATTTTCTTATCTGCTTCAAGTGCTTTAACTGGAACCGTTTTAGATTCTTTCTTCACTAATTTCACTTCTTTTTTATCATTGATATCAAAAGTTAAATCCACTTCAGATACCACGGTACCGTAGCGGTGTGGTTCAGTGATTAGTGTATTTTTAATGGTTTCACTTGGTACATCTTTGTGCATGTGACCTGCGATAACTACATCAATTCCATCTACCGCATTGATCACATCACGCATACCGGTATCAGGAATATTGTTTTCATTTTCGATACCCATGTGAGTCACCGCAATAATCGCATCCACGCCTTTTGCTTTTAATTTTTCAACTTGTGTACGCGCTTCTTCCGTTGGTGAAGTAAATTTCATATCTTTTAAGTTGCCCGTGTCTTCTTCAAATTTTGCTGACATTGGGGTACTTAAACCGATAATCCCTAGTTTTACGCCATCTTTTTCAATGATGGTTGTCGCATCAATATAACGTTTATCGTTTTTCTTATAATAGAAGTTTGCGGTTAATTTTTTCGCTTTGATGTCTTTTAAGATTTCATCTAATGCTTCCATCCCAAAGTTAAACTCGTGGTTACCAAGTACGAAAATATCGTATTTCATTTCGTTTAATACTTTTGGAATTGGGTGATCTTTGTAATATTTTTTATCTTTTGCGAACACATCAACTTGGTTATCTTGGATCGCATCGCCCACATCCACTAACACCACGTTTTTGTTGTTTTTACGCACATCTTTCACATAAGTTGCGATTTGCGCATAAGAACCAGATTTGTCTTCTACGTCTGCGCCATAGCTCCAAGGTACAACACGACCGTGAATGTCTGAAGTACCTAATAATTTAATATTCACTTCTTGTGCCATTGCTGTGCTAACAGCAGAAAGCGCAAATAATGAGCAAAGTAATTTTTTCATAGAATTTCCTTTAAAGTTGCACAAAGTGCGGTTAAAAATGCCGGAGAATTATAGCGGTGAATCGATTACTGACATAATTTTATTTTGAAGAAAAATAAAATTTTTGAGCTTGATCACATTTCATTTGGAGGATTAATGTCCTGTTTGAGAAAACAAGTTAATCACTAAAACACCGCTGATAATCAATGCCATACCAATCAGCCCAGCGGTATCGATTTTCTGACCAAAAGCGAAATACGCCACGATGGCAGTCAAAACAATGCCAACTCCCGACCAAATGGCATAAACCAAGCCCACGGAAAGCGTGCGAAACACAAGAGAGACAAAATAAAACGAAATGGCATATAAGGTTAATGAGCCAATTGTAGGCAAAAGTTTGGTAAAGCCATCGCTGACTTTTAATAAATTCGTTGCCACAATTTCAAGGCAAATCGAAATAGCGAGTAATGTCCAAGGATTCATATCAATCAAAACGTAAAGTAGAAAACGCCATTCTACCTTAAGCGGCTGATGGATGTAACCGAATTTGGCGAGCCATCGCTTGCATATAAGGCGCCGTTTGTTCAAAGAAATAACGGTAAGAGGCACATAAATAATTATGTAGATTGGGTTCATTTTCGAGAGAAACAAAACGATGTTTCGGGCAGCCGCCATAACAGAATTTACGAAACTCACAATGACGGCAAAGTGCGGTCAATTTTTGTGATTTTTCTAAACCGAATTGCTGTTGTTTACTGGAAAACATAATCTCGGTTAAAGGTTGTTGAGTTAAATTTCCCACCTTGTATTCGGGATACACAAAATGATCGCAAGCATACACATCGCCATTGGCTTCCGTGACAAGCGATTGCCCACAAGTGGGTTGGTGAACGCAAGTTGTGGAAGGATAACCAAGCCACTGCCCAAGCAGATTATCAAACTGCGACACATAAATTTTTCCTACATCATGCTCATACCATTCATGAAAGACATCCACGAGAAATTGTCCATAACCTTCTGATGGTACTGAAAAATCAGTGACAGATTGTGTTTGTGCATGACGTTCGACAATAGGAATAAACTGCATATAAGTCGAGCCAAGCTGTTTGAGTGCTAAATAAGTTTCTCTTCCTTTTTGCCAGTTTTGATCATTAATGACGGTAAGCGTATTAAATTCCACGCCATATTCTTGCAGCAGATTTAATGCTTTCACGACTTTTTCAAAGGTGGGATTACCGTTACCTGAAATTCGATAACGATTATGCACAGCACTTAAACCATCAATAGAAAGTCCAATGAGAAAATGATGCTGTTTGAAAAATGCAGCCCATTGCTGATTAAGTGCGATACCATTGGTTTGAAAGGCGTTTGTGATCTGTTTACCTTGAGCAAATTCCTGCTGATATTCAACGGCTTTTCGATAAAAATCTAAGCCTAAAAGAGTGGGTTCACCACCTTGCCAAGCAAATTCAACCACATTGCCGGCGTGAGATTGGATATAGTTTTTGACATAATGTTTTAAGGTGTCTTTTGACATAAAAGGCGCATGTTGCCCAAACTGTTCTGATTTTTCCAAATAGAAGCAATATTCACACTGAATGTTACAGTGAAAACTGCTTGGTTTCGCCATTAAGTGAAAATGAGCTTGTGGTGGAAAAACAGACATCAGCCATCCTTTGTTACAACATTATTTATGACCTGATATTCGATCAAATGCCCCGTTTTGTTTGAGTTCTTTCGCAATACGAATGGCGGTTTCGGTTTCACAGCCAGCATATTCCGCAATTTCACGATACGTCCAATTATAATCAGGAAAGTTTTGTTTGAGGAAATATAAACTATCCATCACACGATCTAAGGTGCGCAAATAGGCACTTTTTGCTAAACGCTCTTCGGCTTCGCGTAGTTCATCTGCCAAGATCTGCAGTAAACATTGGCTCATCACCGTATTATGCGTAAAAAACTCGCTCACTACATTGGGTTTGATGCGAGTAATCTCTGCATCAATTAAGACTTTCGCATTGCAATGATAGTGTTTATCCGTCATGGAGAATAAGGTTCGGAAACCAAAATAATCCCCTTTGGAATATAACCGCACCAAGCTTTCCTTGCCATTTTCAAGGGTATGAAATAAGCCAATCAAGCCTGCTTGCACATAATAAAACTCATGTGCTGCCTCACCTTGTTGATACAAGAAAGAGCCTTTCGGCAAGTGATGTAACTCAGTGAGCTGACAATGTGATAACTCAGTAGGCTTGATTGAACAATTTTCCATAAACGCCCCTAAAAGTGCGGTCAGTTTTTTCTTTGTTTTTATACTTCGTTTATAATCCGATATACCCAGTTTTCTAACGGGTCATTTAAGCGTTTCATTTCTTGACGCATTTCTTCTAGCATCTCTTTTTTGACTGCTTCATATCCTGGTTTGTAGAACAAATTATGCATTTCAGCCGGATCATTTTTCACATCATAAAGCTCACAAATGTCCGATGCATTAAACACTAATTTATAGTCTTTACGGTGCCACATGCGTTGTTCAAAATAAACGAAATGCCCCGCCAACTGTGCCAAGATCCCTTTGCGTTGATTATCTTGATGTTGACGAACAATCGGTAAAATACTTTCCCCTTCAAAGGCTTGAGGAATAGGTTGATTAGCAAGATCATAAACGGTCGAGGTTAAATCATGGAGATAGACAAGATTATCATCTTGTTGATTAATACGATTTGAATTCGGGTCTTTGATAATCATCGGAATGTTATAGGTGGTATCAAACATGAACTCCCCTTTCTCAATCATTCGATGAGCGCCCATTGCATCCCCATGATCAGCGGTTGCCACAATAAAAGTGCGGTCATAAATACCTTTGTTTTCTAAGAAAGTAAACAGCTCACCAATCGCATCATCAATCAGGGTAATATACCCCCAGAATTTGGTGATAACCTCTTTCCAATGATCTTCACTCGCTTCCCACATCCCCCACATTTTAGATATGGTACGATAGTGTCCTGGTTTGCCCGCTAGTGGCTTGAAGAAGCTTTCATCTAGCACTACATCTTCTTTTCGATACATGGAATAATAAGGTTCCGGCACGATACAAGGCGTATGCGGCCCCCAGAAATTAATCCATGTAAAGAACGGTTTATTTTCACCGAGCGATTGGCTGATATAGCTTTTCGCTTCATCAATAATGAAATACGGGATGGTTTGTTCTTTTGTACCTGAAAGCAAACCACAAAGCTCTTGCACGCGTAAATGAGGGTTATCACCGAAATAAGCACGACTCACTTCTGGAATTTCATAACCTTTTTCATCTAACCATTCTTTATAACGATTGGAATGTGTCGGAGGTTGGTTGAACACTAAATTTTTATACACACCACTGCCTGGATAACCATAGCCGTCAAAGTTATGCCCTTTAATGCCGTAATCTTCTGGTACGGATTTTGTCCCAACGTGCCATTTCCCCACAACATAGGTGTTATAGCCGTCTAGTTTACCGATATTTGGTGCGGTTTCGCTCACTTCACCGGTACCGCCTTTTTCACCATTACGAATGATGCCATGTGTAGACGGCATTAAACCAGTAAAGAGCGAAGTTCGTGCGGGTCCACAAACTGAAGCAGGCGTAAATGCGTTATTAAAACGCACACCATCTTTAGCTAGACGGTCGATATTCGGGGTTTTGACGATCTGGTGACCATAAGCACCCAGCATATCTTTACGCACTTGGTCGAGTAAAATATAGATAATGTTCATACACAATCCTTATCTATTTTAAGGGCGTACGTGATGTACGCCCTACTGCTTAATGTTAGTTAGAAAGATGTAATTGATGTTCTGTTTTTTCATTTTTTGGTCTAAAGACAATCAACACGATGAGTTGTAATACCGCATACACTTCCAACACTAACATTGGATTGCCGTCTGGTGAAGCAATACCCACTGGTGATAAGAAAGCATAAAGCGCAATTAAACCAAGAATCAATGAAACAGACGTCACTTTAATGTATTTCCAATTGGTTAAATCTACGTCGCCTTTATTGACGGTATTTTCCACATAAGGCTCACGTTTTAAGAATTGACCTAGAATCAACATGAAGACAACATCAAATACGAATAATCCGCCCATGACATACACGAAATTGATTTTCACCTTGAACACCCACACAATACTGAAATAAAGTACTACGTGTACAAGTAAAGCAATACGCGCCGCTAAACCTGAAACCGTTTTATTGAATAAACCAACAGCAAATAACGCCACGATTGGAATATTCACAAAACCAGCAAAGCGTTTAGTGATTAAGAAAATACCATCTGTACCGAACATCAAAAGTGGGCCAATAATCATGGTCACAATCGCCATAATAGTAGAGACTTTTTTCGCATAAACGATCAATTCTTGATCTGTACGTTGTTTTTTACTGATAGATGGTAGTAAGTCTTTACAATAAATCGTCGCGGCAGAGTTTAAGAATGAGTTAAAGGTACTTAAAATTGCGCCGAAAAGAGCCGCAATAAAGAAGCCTTGTAATGCACTCGGCATCACTTTATTGACCAATAATGGATAAGATGTATCAATTGGATTTAAGCCTTCACCTAAAATATGGAAACTCAATAAACCCGGTAAATTAAGAATAATCGGTAATGTGAGTAGGAAAAGCGCTGCAATTAAAATCCCTTTTTGACCCGATGCTAAATCCTTCGCCCCTAAACAACGTTGTACGATAGCTTGGTTAGTGGTCCAATAGAAGAAGTGAACAACCATAATACCAGTAAAGATTGTCGGCCAAGGGGTGGAGTCTGTTGAACTACCTATTGCGTTCCATTTTTCAACGTGAGTGGTGGTGATAATATTCAAGCCTTCTGAAATGCTACCATTACCTAAATAAAGCAATGCAAATACAGGTACAAGTAATGCTCCAATCACTAAGATTACCGCATTGATGGTATCGGAAACTGCTACCGCTTTTAACCCACCAAAAATCGCATAAATTGCCCCAACCACACCGATAGCAATGACAGTATAAACAATCGCTTGAGCCTCGCTTAATCCAAAGATCGTTTCTAGATTGAAGATTTTATTAAAGGCGATCGCCCCAGTATAAAGTGCGGTCGGAATAACGATTAAAAGATAGAAGACTAAAAATAACCCTGACATAATCAAACGAGTTTGTCGGTCAAAACGATTTTCAAAGAATTCTGGAATGGTGGTATAACCGTTACGCAAATATTTCGGCAACATATAAATCGCTAAGAAACAAAGCGGAATCACAGTTGGCACTGTCCACGCAATAACAGAAAAGTTGTTTTGATAAGAAACGGCATTCACGCCAATCAATTGCTCTGTTGAAAGAGAGGTCAACACCATTGAGCAACCAATCACAATACCACTCAATCCTCGTCCCGCTAAGAAATAACCTTTCGAGGTGGTCAAATCATCGTTTTTAGTACGTAGCCATGAAACATAGGCCACTAAAGCCGTTACGATGAGGAAACTCGAAACCGTTAATAGCATACGCTCCTCCTTGTAGAAGCCAATATTAAATTCCATTTATAGACTACTGCTCAGTTTGTAAAGAGCATATGATAATTGTCATAGTGATTGTGTGAGAGGGATCACAAAATCGAAATAAAGTCTGTTTTTATCAACAATTATGAGCAAGATCATAAATTATTTATCGCTCTATAAGAATAATAACGCCGTACTCCCACACAAAAGGAGTTTGAAATGAGCTTACAGTTAATTCTTATTTTGATTTTATGTGGTGTCATGACGAATATCATGTCGGCCATTTTTGGTATTGGTGGCGGTGTATTGATGGTACCTATTCTCTATACCTTATTCCCACAATTTCCTTTACAAATGATTGCAGCGACATCATTGACGATTGTCATGGGATCATCCTTTATTAACTTGATTTATTTCTATAAACAAAAAGTATCAATTAATTACAAAGCAATGCTCGTTTGGTCTGTTGGCATGATTATTGGTGTGCAGCTAGGATTCGAATTAAGTTTTTACGCGCCAGATATTGCCATTATCAGCGTGTTTGTTATCACCCTTACTCTATTAGCAATTCGTACTATTTTTAGTAAAGAAAGTGCAACGAGACAGCAAACGACAACAGATGAAACAATAAAAGGAATGGGCCTTTCAACTTTTGGAGGATTTATTGCGGGTATGACGGGTATTGGAGGAGGATCAATCATGGCACCTTTAATTGGACAGCTAAAATCCGTTAAAGCCCATCAAATTGCCCCTTATACCAATGCAATGATGTTTATTGGTGGGTTAGGCAGTCTTTATGGCTATCTTTCAAAAAACTCCCCCCATCATTTTGGTTGGCAAATCGGTTATGTCAATTTATCGATCGTCCTTATTGTCGTACTCAGCGCTTTTGTGACCGGATTTTTCTCGATGAAAATCCGAGGTAAATTATCACCGCACTTAGTCAAAAAACTATTAGGCATTATTTTATTGGTGATCAGTGCCTATATGTTACTTATCCATGCTATAAAATAAAAAATGGCAGAGGAAAACGCCCTATGCCATTTCAATTATTTTTCTTCTCTTTTCACTTCATCCCACAAGATATCCATTTCAATTAAAGAAAGATCTTTAACTGATGAACCTCGTTCCAATGCTTTTTCTTCTACTTTACGAAAACGTTGTTCAAATTTATTATTCGCTTTACGTAAAGCCTCTTCTGCATTACATTTGAGATGTCGAGACAAATTAACCGTTGCAAAAAATAAATCCCCGATTTCCTCTTCTATTTTTTCTTGATCACGAGATGTTTGATTGATTTCATCCCTTACTTCTTGCAATTCTTCTTCAACTTTTGCTAATACAGGTTCAACATCATTCCAATCAAATCCAATCTTTGAACATTGTTTTTGCATTTTCTGTGCTCTTAACAATGCAGGAAAAGCATTCGGAATATCATCTAAAATAGAACGTTTTTCTTGAACTGATTTCTCTTGTGCTTTGATACTATTCCAACGAGCTAATGCTTCTTCTTCATTTCCAGCTGTGGCATCTCCAAACACATGAGGATGACGACGTACAATCTTTTTAGAAATATCATTAAGGACATCATCAAATGTGAAATAACCATCTTCAGAAGCAAGCTGACTGAAAAATACAACCTGTAATAAAAGATCACCAAGCTCTTCTCTTAAATTAACAATATCTTTCTTTTGGATGGCATCAATGACTTCATAAGTTTCTTCGGTTAAACAAGGAATCATTGATTCATAATTTTGTTTAAGATCCCAAGGACAACCGCCATTAGGATTACGTAATTGCGCAATTAATTGGATAAAATCTTGAATGGAATAATGCATAAGAATATCTCTGAAATACTAAAAATGCGATTAGTATAAAACGAATAGCAAAATAGACAATATTATTAAAAAAATTAAAGATAATTTGATATGGAATAATGGCAGGGGCGGAGAGGCTCGAACTCCCAACACCCGGTTTTGGAGACCGGTGCTCTACCAATTGAACTACGCCCCTATTGGTATTAAGAATTGGCGGAATGGACGGGACTCGAACCCGCGACCCCCTGCGTGACAGGCAGGTATTCTAACCAGCTGAACTACCACTCCGCTAAATGAGGTATAATTGGCAGTGACCTACTCTCACATGGGGAAGCCCCACACTACCATCGGCGTAACAATGTTTCACTTCTGAGTTCGATATGGATTCAGGTGGGACCATTGCACTGTTGCTGCCAAAATTTTTTATTTTGTTAATTTACTCTAAAAATAAACTAACAAAATAAAAAGTACCTGGCGGTGTCCTACTCTCACATGGGGAAGCCCCACACTACCATCGGCG
>CAJLFU010000047.1 GCA_905205995.1 uncultured Haemophilus sp.
ATAAGAGTAGGACATAATCTGCACCTCAAATTAGGTGTCCAGGTTTTGGGGTGCAAATCACTTTTATATTGGCTTGATTATGCAAATGCCTGTAATTCAGGATTAATTGGGGTTTCTGCGATGTTGTTCACATAATTACATAATGTGGCGAGACTGACACCTAAAATCACATCGATAGCATTTTCTTGAGTATAACCTGCATCAAAGAACGCTTTAAGCTGTGCTTCGGTTAATTTTGCTTTTTGTAAAATAACAGCAAGGGTGAAACGCGCTAAAGTATCCAGTTTTTTATCACTTTCAATACGAGCAGTTGCACGAATTTGGTTTACAAGCTCTTCTTCAAGTTTTAACACTTTTAAAGCGATCTTCGTGTGGCCAGCTACACAGAAACCACAGCCATTGACTACCGCAGCAGTAATTTGCACCACTTCGCGTTCTGTTGCGTTTAGGCTATTACGACCATTAATGCCGCCCACTGTGCGATAAGTTTCAAGTGCAGTAGGGGCATTCGCGAGAACACCAATTAAATTTGGAATAAAACCATTGGCATTTTGTACGGCTTTTAAGGCTTCTTGTGCCGCTTCGGGTGCAGATTCAATGGTGTGAATTTTAAATTGAGACATAAACTACTCCTAAGGGATAAATCATAAATTTCCGCTTGATAATACCTTTCTAACTTAAATAAGAAAAAGAAGAAAAGCTTATTTCATATAGCCAAAAGTTATGATTATTCTTGGGTAAACCAATCTTCTGTTTTGGTATTTACGTCAAATACTTGTCCTAACAATGGCGTAAGTGTATTCACTCCCAGTGTTCTTGCCATTGGTATGCTTTTAAGCACAGGCTCATTCCACGTATGCAAGGCAAGAGGATAAGCTCCCCAGTGAATGGGCATAAATCTTGTTGGTTGTAGTTTTGCCGCGAGTTGTGCGGTTTGCTCAGGGAAAAGATGGTTATTGGGCCATCTTTCGTCATATTGTCCGTTCTCGATAAACGCAATATCAATTTTACCGACACGACTAGCAATTTCATCAAAATGTTTACCTTGGGCAGAATCACCATGGAAGTAAAAACGTTCTTCATTTTGACCGCGCTTATGCTCTATTAAAAAACCAGACCACAAAGCTTTGTTATGATCAAACAAACCACGGCTAGAATCATGTCTTGCAGGTAATGCAGTATATTTTACGCCATTTAGTTCAGTGCTTTGCCACCAGTCTAATTCAGTAATTCTAGTCGCATCTATTCCCCATTTTTGTAAAATTACGCCCATTCCTAAAGAAACCACAAAATGACTTTGCGTTTTCATTAATTTCTCGATGCTTTCTTGTTCTAAGTGATCGTAATGACTATGTGAAAGCAGCACGACATCTATAGGCGGTAATTCTTCAATTTCTGCCACAGGTGGTTGAAAACGGTGCATCATTATTGGTACAGGGGAAGCACTATTTCCAAAAAGTGGATCGGTAATGATGGTTTGATTGCCAATGCGCATAAGTAGCGTCGAATGTCCAAACCACATAAATCGACTCTGTTCAGCTGGCGCTAATAACTCGGTCCAATTTGGTTTGACCGTTGGCAATGGTTTTTTCGGGTGAAAATCTTTTTCATAAAATGTCATTTCCCAAAGCGCACTTGCAACATTGATTGGTGCGCGTTGAGGTTCTGCATTATAGAAAGTTTGTGTATCAGGATCATAATGATCACTCTTCGGATATACCGGATAGGTTGGCGGATAAAACCAATAGGTAACAAATGCGGCAATTCCCGCAAGAGTAATGAGTTTCTTTGTATGTCTCATATTTAAAGGATATTTTCCAAATATAAATTTGGCAGCATTATACCTTTAAATGTGTTTTTACTACAGTGAGTAATCTCTCCAACTCTTTTTTGCCTTTTTCGGAAAGGACTTTGTTGTCGCGCAACATTTGGGTGGCGCGTGCTTCAATAAAGCGGAGATAATCGCTGTTTTGGGTTTCTTGGAATTGCTTTTCGGCTAACTGCATTTCGGTGAAGTCTTTATTGGTTTGAGCAATCAGCATTTTTTGTCCGATTAATACAATTAATGCGGCAATTAAAGCGATGACGGCACCGTAGCCATTAGTGGGGTAATAAAGAATGCCCGCCAGAACAAAAAGTGCGGTCACTAAATTGGATGAATTTTTGATATAGCCTTCAGCCGGTGGTGGCTTGATGAGATCTTTCAGGTTCATAGGATTTATATGTCATGCTAAAAATTTGCCTTCCCTCAAGTGAAAGAGGGAAGGCAATATCATAATATATTACGCTAACACACCAAAATGATAGCCTAAAATACCCACGCCGAATAAGGCGAAGATGATGTACATGGCGTTAACTTTTTTACGTAATAAATACATACATAAGAAAGTTAAACCTAATGCTGCAAGGCCTGGGAGGAGATCGTTTAACACACTTTGTACGGTGGTCACCACTTCTTCGCCCATTTGGTTTTTATAGCGGGAAAGTTCTAATGGAATATTAATACTCGTCCATTTCGATACCAGTGACCCCATGACAAAGAGACCGAGGATAGACGCCCCCTGCGTTAATTTTTGTAAGCGACCGCCGCCCATATCGTTAACGATGGTGGTACCTTTTTCATAGCCATATTTAAAGCCATACCAACGGGTTAAACCGCGGCAAAGGTTGATACCGATGAAGAAAAGTAATGGCCCTAAAAGGCTACCGGTAAGGGCTAAGCCCGCACCAAGTGCGGCTAGTACAGGACGTAATGTTCCCCAGAAAATTGGGTCACCCACACCGGCTAATGGTCCCATTAAACCGACTTTCACCCCGCTGATTGCGGAATCATCAATATCGTTGCCATTCGCGCGTTCTTGTTCCATTGCGGCGGTAACACCGATGATAGATGATGCCACCCAAGGCTGGGTGTTGAAGAATTCTAAGTGGCGTTTTAATGCGGCTGCTTGATCTTCTTTTTTGCTGTAAAGACGTTTAATGGCTGGGATCATCGATACACAGAAACCCATTGCCTGCATACGTTCAAAGTTGAAGGAACCTAGCAAGAAAGTTGAACGCCAGTAAGTGCTACGAATATCGCCTTTTGTTAATGATTTTTTAGTTTGTTCAGTCATAATTTCTTCCTTATAGTCCTTCAAGTTCATCGTCAGCTAATTCACGTTTTGCAACTGCTTGTGGGGCAGTAGATTGGTGGAAACGTGGGTTTAATTGAATGTAAATCATCGCTAAGCATGTGCCTAAAATACCGAGACCTACAAGGTTGTAATTGGTGAAAGAGGCGATTACAAAGCCTAGGAAGAAGAATGGCATTAATGCGCCTGCACGCATCATATTGATTACCATTGCATAACCTACGACCACGATAAAGCCACCGGCAATTTGTAAACCGCGAGTGACCACTTCTGGAATGGCGTTCAATGCTTCGGTTACCGTATCCGTACCTGCTACTAACGCAACGAAGAAAGTTGGAATCGCCACACGTAACGCTTGTAATGCAAGACCGCTAAAGTGACAGAATTCAATACCACGGAAGTTCGCTTTTGCAGCAAAATCATCGGCTTTGTGTTGAAGGAAGATGGTTAAAGTACGTACGAAGATGGTTAATACTTGACCTGCCGCAGCCACTGGAATCGCAATCGCTAATGCGCTCCCTTTATCTTGACCTCCTTTGATGACGAGGATAGTCGCAATCACACTGGCTAATGCTGCATCTGGTGCCATTGCCGCACCCACGTTCATCCAGCCTAATGCCACTAATTCAAGGGTACCGCCGACAATAATACCGGTTTCTAAATCACCTAATACTAAGCCGATTAGGGTACAAGCAACTAAAGGACGATGAGTTTGACGTTCGTCCAATACACTCCCCATACCGCAAATGGCGGCAACGAGTGTGACTAAAATAATTTCCATTGTTGTCATAATGAATTGTCCTCGTAATTAAAATTGAATCGCATCAAGCTCTTTGTGCGTGAGCATTGATTTCGGGCTGCTCGCTACTTGTTGTAAGCTTAATTCCACGCCTTTATCTAAAAGCTGTTTAAATGCCGCCACATCAGTTGGGTTGACGGCAACTGCTTGGGAAAGCATTTTGTCGCCTTCACGGAACGTCATACCGCCCACGTTAACTTTATCAATTTTCACGCCACCCTCGATTAAGCGCACGATATCTGTTGGGTTGGTTACCAACCAAAGAATGTTTTTGCCCGCATATTTCGGGTTGTGATACACCTTAATGGCTTTTTCCACTGGAATCACATAAGCTTTCAAATGTTCAGGCGCGATTTGGAGTAATAAATCACGACGAAGCGCATCATTCGCCACATCATCATTTATCGCAAAAATCGCTTCACATTTCACCGCTTTTGCCCAAGAAGTTGCCACTTGACCGTGGATTAAACGGCTATCAATACGCAATAAGGAAATGTTCATATTGCCAGAAAGTGCGGTTGGATTTGGAGAGGTTTTTGGTGCTTCAGCGGGTTTAGCGGCTGGCGTTGGAGCAGGTTTGCTTTCTTTAGGTTGACGGAAGGATTTCACGGCAGCGACCCCGACTTCTTTCGCGGTTTCTACCAATTCATCTAAGCTAGCGCCATCTTTGGCATCAAGCACTTCTAGCAACATCGGTAGATTAATGCCGGTGACGATATCGGTATTATCCCTTTCACTGGCGACTCGGCTTGCCGCGTTATAGGGGCTACCACCAAATAAATCGACCAGAAAGAGCACTGGTTCATTTTCAGGCAGCGTGGCAATAATCGCATTGTATTTTTCGATTAAATGCTCACCGCCTTCCCCCGGTAAGAAAGTCACGACATGGCAGTTTTCATCTTCGCCATACACCATAGCGGCGGAATTGACGATTTCTTCAGAAAACTTACCGTGCGTTGCAACGATAATGTGGGTCATGGATATTCCTCCCATTGAGTTGATAAAATCAGTCTATTTTGCTTTCAATACGCATTGCGCAAACGATTGCTCCGAATGGAGCATAGTGTATGGATTTGAAGATTAGCGTCAAATAAAGAATAGTCAAATAGTGATCAAGATCAAATAAACAGGTAAGATGACTTACAACTTTTGAGGTATTTGTGAATTAAGTATAAAGTGCGGTTGATTTTGGGACGATTTTGCCGAATAGAAAGCATTTCATGGCAAATTAGAAAAGGTTAAAATAAACCAAATTTTATGTTGGGAGTTTCGATGTTTTTTGTTTATCTCATCGTCGCTTTAGCGGCAGGCGTAGCACTCGCGACGCAATCAGCGATTAATACGCAATTGGCGAAAGCCATGAGTGGCGAAGCGGTAATTGCTACCTTTATATCTTTTGCGGTAGGCACCATTTTTCTCTTTTTTATCGCATTGGCTAAAACTGATTTATGGGGCAATCTATCCACGCTCCCATCACAACCTTGGTGGAAATTAATTGGTGGGGTACTTGGAGCTGTTGTCGTGTTCACAACCGTTCTACTTGCGCCTAAATTAGGGATTACCGCGATGTTATTTTTTATCATCGTCGGACAATTAATTATGGCAACAACCATCGATCATTTTGGTCTTATCGGTATGCCGATCCGAGAAGTAAATATCACAAAATTCATCGGATTAATTATTGTCGCCTTTGGATTGGTATTTTATTTCTTTGGAGATAAGTTGGTTGAGCTATTTGGGGCAAGATAGGATAGAATACGCCTCTATTTATTGATTAATCGCGTAATTGGGGAAACTATGCGAAAGCGTTGCCTGTGGGTGTTGATTATTTTGTTGCTATTGATCGTAATAAGCATTGGCTTATTACGCGTTTTTGCGACCCCGAAACGTGTAGCGCAACTTACCAATCATTTTTTAGCACCGCATTATCACATTGAATTAGCTGATGACTGGCAATGGGAAACCACAGGTTTAACACTGCCAGAGCTAAAAGTGAAAACTGACCAATGTACGCTAGTGAACCTGAATAATACTCAGGTGACTTGGTGGAATACGCATAGTCTTGATGTTGAAAAGGCTAGCTTGAATTATGATTGTTTAACCCATTTACCCAGTGATAATGCTGAAAAAACACCGCCAAATTTGACCGCACTTTGGGCAGCATTGCCTATTTCTCATGTTAACGTTAAACACTTTCAATTAACGAATGCCGAATCCTTGACACAAGGGGCTTTAAAACCTTTCTTATCGGCTGATTGGGCGTTAGACGCAAACTATAACGGCAACCAATTAGCACTCGAAGCTCAAGCCAATAATGACGGGTTTGAGCTTCATCATCAATCGACTGTCACGCCACAAGATGGTATTTTCCAATGGGCGGGCAGTACCGACATTAAACAAGCGGAAGATAAAACCTACGATCTTCATTTCTCTGCGAATTTTGCTCCTGATCTTTCTCAGCTTCCTCAACAAGGCAATGTCTTACTCAACTGGAATAACCCAGAACTAGCCGTCACAAAAGGCGAGGCAAAAGTGTCTTGGCAAGGCGCAGATGGCCAGTTGAATGCTCAAGATTTAACGGCAAATTCTCCATTATTAGATGTGCCTTTTGTGTTCACCAAAGACGGTTTGGATATTTCATGGGGGAAATTTTATTGGACCTTCGACAGCTATCAACCGATTAAAGGCTTCCTTGGGTTATCTATTCACCGTGCTGCTGAAGGCTTATTGCCATTAAGCATTGATATGAACGTGATCTTGCAAACCTTTGGTGAAATGGGCAAAGGGGAGATTGTGATTTCAGGCAAAAATGGCGAAATCGGCGGGGGCGATGACAATAACGAATTGGATTTTGAGCTGAAAACACGCGGGGATTTACGTTATAACGCTACCGTGGCACAAACCAATTTAACCTATCATCTCGGCGGGCTCTTCACACATCCAGTGGTGTATTTTTACCCGGGTTCCGTCTTTAAAATGGATACCGTTCAGCCAGATACCAAGTTGCACGTTCGTTTACCGTTAGATGACATTATTATTGGTCGTTATGGTTTGGAAGGTCGTTTGCTCGCAACATTAACGGGCACGACACCACAGTTTGAAAATCTCGATTTAAAATTAGACGGAAACGCCCATGAGTTTATTGCCGGTATTAAAACCGTGTTTGATTTGCGGGATGAAGAACATAAGTTGCAGTCTGTGGAAAAACAAGCGACAAACCGTTGGGATTGGACAATCAATGGCAGTGCAAACTGGAAATCCTTAAATACACCAGTCAAGATGGAAGGAAAAGGCTTTTGGGAAGCCGATCATATTGAATTAAATCAACTTTCGGCTCATTCTAAAGAAGTCAAAATGAAAGAGGTAAAAATGGCGCCACTTTCATTGGAGCTTAAAGATCGACTCCGCTGGGATTATGAAGAAGAGCATATTCGAGGTTTGTTGCAAGCGAAAACAGATTGGATTGAACTGGCTTATGGCGGTCGTTTTGTTTCGCCTGTTTTCGGTTTAGGTATTGATGGTAAGAGTATCAGTAACTTCAATTTCGCAGGTGATTTAAAGGCTGGTTCGCTTGGGCCTTTAGATGTCTTGGGTGTATATCAAAATAGTGCACTTTCAGGTGAAATTAGCTGGAAAGAACAATCCGCAAAAGTGTTCCAATCACTCTTCCCACAAAAATGGAACTGGTTAATTCATGAGGGCAGCATTAAAGGACAAAGTGAATTCGCAATCAATAGCAATGGCGTGAAGATGAAGGGGGAGCTGAATCTTAAAAATGGCAAAATCACTATGCCAGATGGTGAGATTTATGGCTTGAACATTCGCTTCCCAATGAATTATGAAAACTCGGCATTGCAAGTGGCTTCGGGTAAACCAATCCATATTTCGACTCAAAATATTCGCTATGGCGCGCTTTCCGTCGCAAATGGAGAATTGGATTTGTTTGGGCATTATCCGAATACCATGAAAAATCCGCTTACTTTGAGAAATGTGAAACTTTCCTTATTTGATGGTGTATTGACGGTGCCTCAGCTCAGTTTTCCACAAAGTAAAATGGCGACACTTTCTTTTACTAATATTGATTTAGCCCAAGTGTTAGCCTTGGCACAATATAACCAAGTAACCTTAACCGGCCGCGCCAATGCGACCCTGCCATTTTGGCTTGGACATAAGGAATGTTTGATTTGTAATGGTACATTGGAACAAGTGGGAAATGTGTCCATCAAATTAACCGATGAAATGGTGAAAGGGTTGAAAAAAGGTGGTTGGACAGAAAACATCTTGGTGGATTTATTAAAAGAAATGGAACTGCAAAATTCCCATGCGGCGGTGACGCTCGATCCTAAAGGGCAGATGAGGTTGCGTGCGAGTATCAGCGGGTTTAATCCAACCAAGCGAACCAATAATCCGATAACGTTAAATTATACGCACCAAGAAAATATGTTTGAATTGTGGAATATGATTGACTATGGCTCGCAATTTGAACAAAATCTGCAATATAAACTTTATAAGCAATTAGACAAGACAAATGATAAAACACCTTAAATTTCAACCGCACTTTTTTATTTTTGCGGCAATATTTACACTTACAGCTTGCACACCAACCATTCAATTGGATACACCAAAGGAAGGCATCACCATTAATATGAATGTGGTGGTGGACCACAATATTAAAGTGGAAATGGATGAGAAATCTCAGAAAGCCGTGGGTGAAGTAGAGCCTGCAAAGAAATAATTGAATAAATTGAAAAAGCCATCTGAATGTTAGATTTCAGATGGTTTTCTTTTAAAGTGCGGTCAGATTTTAACGTGTTTTTGATTGACAAACTTGTTTGTTAATCATAAATAAGTGACAATGCAATTTATCAATAAAAATAAACAAAAAAATGACAAAACGATAAAATCGTAAAGGAATATGCAATGAGAAAACTAATACTGGTATTGTTTGGTTTAACTGCTTTAAATACCTATGCCGATGTTACTCAAGGCGCTTTGCAGAATAACTCTGCTTTATGTGCTTATGGTCACAATCCAAATTGTGGTGGAAATGCTGGAGGTTACACTCCCCAAGTACGCGTAGAACATATTACGATCTATCACCCTCCAAAATTTGGAGCCTTGGCACTCAACACAAAAACTCGGTATATAGTTGGGTCACTAAATAATGATTCTCTAGAAGAGGCAAAACGCGAAGCTATAAATTTATGTATACAAGGTAGTGGTGATAAAAACTGTAAAGTTGTTCAATGGAGTAGAAATGGTTGTGTCGCAGCTGCTGAAGGGAAGCTAGGTAACAAATTTCATCTTGTAACAGGAGCAGGAAAAGTGGGAGAAGCTGAACAAGAAGTCCTTACTATATGTAGAAATAACGGAGCCAAAAATTGTAAAATTGTTATGCCGGAAGGTTGCTCCCTTCCCCAGTAATATATCTCTTCCAAAGGCTGTCTGAAAGTTATTTTTCAGACGGCTTTTTTCTTTTAAAGTGCGGTTAGATTTTAAAGTGTTTTTGATTGACAAACTTGTTTGTTAATCATAAATAAGTGACAATGCAAATTATCAATCAAAATAAACAGAAAATGATAAAACGATAAAATCGTAAAGGAATATGCAATGAGAAAACTAATACTGGTATTGTTTGGTTTAACTGCTTTAAATACCTATGCCGATGTTACTCAAGGCGCTTTGCAGAATAACTCTGCTTTATGTGCTTATGGTCACAATCCAAATTGTGGTGGAAATGCTGGAGGTTACACTCCCCAAGTACGCGTAGAACATATTACGATCTATCACCCTCCAAAATTTGGAGCCTTGGCACTCAACACAAAAACTCGGTATATAGTTGGGTCACTAAATAATGATTCTCTAGAAGAGGCAAAACGCGAAGCTATAAATTTATGTATACAAGGTAGTGGTGATAAAAACTGTAAAGTTGTTCAATGGAGTAGAAATGGTTGTGTCGCAGCTGCCGAAGGGAAGCTAGGCAACAAATTTCATCTTGTAACAGGAGCAGGGAAAGTGGGAGAAGCTGAACAAGAAGTCCTTACTGGTTGTAGAAATAACGGAGCCAAAAATTGTAAAATTATTATGCCGGAAGGTTGCTCCCTTCCCCAGTAATATATTTCCTCCAAAGGCCGTCTGAAAGTCATTTTTCAGACGGCTTTTTTCTTTTAAAGTGCGGTCAGATTTTACGAAAATTTTACTTAAAATTTACTTCATTTACAGTTTATTATCTTTATATTTAGGCGTATGATGACTATTAGTTTTACATAACCTCTAAATTTATTTAGGTAAATATATTATTTCTATTTAATAGGAGATTGAATGATGAAAAAATTATTCACAGCAGTACTTTCTGCGGCAGCGATTGCTGTACCTTTTTTTGCTTCTGCGAATACTGCACCACAAACAGAACAAAGTGCAGTACAACCGGAAAAAGCAAAAGGCGTTTGGATTGATGTACGTTCAGCCGAGGAGTTTAACGCAGGTCATTTACAAGATGCGGTGAATATTCCACATGATAAAATCATTGAAGGTGTTAAAGCGATTGGTTCAGATAAAGATGCACCGATCAACCTTTATTGTCGTAGCGGTCGTCGTGCCGAAGCCGCACTCACTGAGCTGAAAAATGCAGGCTATACCAATGTAACCAACCACGGCGGTTATGAAGATTTGGTTAAAAAAGGTTTGAAATAAACAACACATCATTTAACGTAAAAATCCCCTAGAGCAGACAGTAGGGGATTTTTACTATAAAGAGCGGTCAAATTTTTAAGTGTTTTGCAAATCATCTTAAAAACTTGACCACTTGCATCATTATCAAGACCGCATCCGTCTGAAACATTGATAGACCGGTTACTGATGTTCGCTTTCTGCTATTTTTGTCCATTTTGCCAATGTCTGCTTCATCTGTGCCTGAGGGATGAAGCGGGCCATCCGTTCTACTTCTTTGCCTTGATAAAACAGCAGCCATGCAGGTGCGGTCAGCACGTGGAAACGTCCAGCCATTTCGGGTATTTCAGCAATATCCGCTTCTACGGCATACACATTCTCCTCCACCGCCAAAGCTGAATCAAGCTGGGCGGCCACGACCGTACAAACACCGCAGATTGGGGCCTTGATGTACAGTGATACTAAAGGGTGTGTGGCGATGGCCTGTTCGATGTCTTTCAGAGTGTGTAGTTGTTGCATGTCATGTACTCCTTTGAGCGATTAAGCCCTTTTCTAGTTGTTAGAAAAGGGGCTTTCAACGAAATGAAAACAAGAAAACGTTTTGAGTCGTCTAGATTTTTTCGACAACCACTTTTGCCTGCGCTTTCAGGCTGTTCAACACTGGCGAGCTGGCGGCGGAGCGGTCGGCGAAATTTTGCAGGGTAGGAAGGTCGGCGTCGGCTTTTACTTTTACGGTTAGCACCAGATTATCCAGTCCACCGTAGCCATCTTCCATGCCAAACAGTTTGGCCAAGTTGATACCGCCGCTTGCGGATATTTCAAACTGTTCCAGTTTCACGCCTGCTTGTGCTGCTTGCCACTCGAAACCTATGGAGCAGCAGCCTGCAGCAGCGCCGATCAGGTATTCCATCGGATTTGGGGCGGCGTTTTCACCGCCCATGCTTTTCGGTTCGTCTGTGGTAAAGGCAGGGAAGCGGCGCACGGAGATTTCATTCTTTGTGCCGGATACCCAGCGCGAATTGGCGCGTAATGCTGCCTTGCCTTTTGTATGGTCGTTTTCAATCGCTGCCATGGTAGTTCGGAAACGTTCGATATCTAACCCGTTAATCATGTTTTGTCCTTTCATAATGATGAATTGCAGATAGTTTTTCGCTACACTTACACGCCCATTTTCCACGCGGAGATGCGTTTCAAATTATCCACCGTGTCGTGATTGACGATGGCGGCGAACGTGCCGTCCAGTTTGGCAATTTCGGCTTTGTCTTCATCGCTGAGGGCAAAGTCAAAGACGTTCAAGTTTTCCGCCATACGTTCGGGTTTGGTGGATTTTGCCAACACGATGATGTCGCGTTCCACCAGCCAGCGGGTAATCACCTGCGCCATGGATTTGCCGTATTTCGTACCAATTAGCGACTGACAAAATGGTGGGCAAAAGCCCACCGCTTCAAGTTGATGTTTTATCATTAACCGAACACTTTTTTCAAATGTGCTTGGTAGTCTGCGAAGTATTGTTCTACTTGTGGATTTTTAACTACATCGTTACATGTAAATGTCGGTAGACGGGTCAAACCGATGAACTCGTTGAGTTTGTGGAAAGGCATGTACACAGCATCCACATCTTTGCCTTCAAAGAAGTCGCCTTCACGGGTGAACGCTTCAATCGGCGCATTCCACGTAAGCGAAAGCATGTGTTTTTTGCCTTGCAACAAACCACCTGTACCGAAGCCTTCAGTTGGACTAACACGATGACGGCCATCACTGCGGTAAAGCTTGCCGTGTCCGGCGATAAATACTTCGTCTATGTATTTCTTCACTGTCCAAGGCTCGTGCATCCACCAAACAGGCATCTGCCAAATCACGGCATCCATCCACAAGAATTTTTCGATTTCTGCCTCAACATCATAGCCAGCATCAATCACAGTTTCTTTTATATTGTGTCCAAGTGCGGTCAAAACTTCTTTTGCTTTTTTGTGAAGCGTGTTGTTTAACTCACCATGCGAATGGCCGAATTCTTTACCACCGTTTAATAATAAAATGTTCATTTTTACTCCTAGAATAAATAATTTATAAAAAAAGGATGTGATGTTTACGGATATTGTCTTCTGTTTACTCTCATGAAAGTGCAGTCATTTTATGATTTGTTTTTATTGAGATAAATAGGGTTTAGCTTTATGATGTAATGAATTAAATTCACTAATAAAAGAGAGTTTAAAGAGAAAATGCAGAACTTTAACGAACTGAATTATTTTTTGACGTTGGCGCAAACGCAGAGTTTTGTGAAAGCAGGGCAGCTTTTGGGGATTTCTTCTTCGGCGTTGAGCCACAGCATAAAAAATCTGGAAACGCGGCTGAACCTGCGCCTGCTCAACCGCACTACGCGCAATGTGTCGCTGACCGAAGCGGGGCAGCAGCTTTTCGACCAACTTTCTCCGCTTTATCAAGCCATAAACCAAGAAGTCGATGCATTAAATGATTTTTTGAATACGCCATCGGGATTGATTCGCATCAATGCCCCTGCAATAGCAGCGGAAGCCGTGTTGTATCCAAAATTAAAGCCGATTTTGAACCAATACCCGAAAATCCGCTTGGAAATCGTGGTGGACGATCGTTGGGCAGATATTGTGAAAGAAGGATTTGATATGGGCGTTCGGTTAGGTAACAAGGTAGCGAAAGAGATGATTGCGGTGCCAATTTCCGCACCGCTCAAAATGGTATTGGTTGCCTCGCCCGATTATTTGGCGCAATACGGTTCGCCGAGAAATATTGATGATTTGCAGCAGCACCGTCTTATCGGCGCGAAGCTCTCCGCCGAACACGGCGCGGAGATGCAGTGGGAATTCAAATACAAAAAAGAGCTGATTACGTTCACGCCCAAATCGCAGTTTTCCATCAACAACCATCTACGCCTGCAAGCCGTTTCAGACGGCCTCGGCATCACTTGGCTGCCACATATCATCGCCGCAGACGCACTCCATTCTGGGCAGTTGGTCGAGCTGTTGCCCGAGTACGCCATCACTTACGATCCGCTTTATCTCTATTACCCCAGCCGCCGCGGGCATTCCAATGTGTTTAAGCTGATTGTGGATGCGCTAAAATTAAAAGCCGCCTGAAAGGTTCTTCAGACGGCCTTTTATCAAATACACCAGTCTTTTCTCAACAAATCCCTTGCTGTTAAAATATCTCTGTTCTTTCAATTTCATCCAGCATTCTTTTGGTTGTAATAACAAAAACGGTTGTAGTGTAGCCTGTTCTCTTCATCATGATACTGACAGAACGTTGACTTTGAGGCCGTCTGAACGGTTTCGTTACGAATTCTACCCCATGCTTGGTATTCGGCCGTCCATACGGCTTCGCCTTTTGCATTGTGTGCTGCAATCGGCGTGCCTAGATGGTTGGGTTGGTAATAAACCGAGTCGGGCTGTGCTTCGGACTGCTCTTGGGGTTCAGGCGGAATTTTCAGCAGCGGATCGGTTTCGGGGTCGTAGCCGTACGGTTCGGCGGACGCCCGAATGTTTTTACTCCATGGCAATCTAATATTTTTAACTAAAAAGGCCGTCTGAAAAGAGGAGGAATTTTTCAGACGGCCTTAATAATAGTTATGAGTTTCTAACTTAAATATTTCATATAACTTTTTGAGTTTGCGGCTTACAGATTAACCTGTAACATACAATAAATTTCTAATCATTTTCAATATAGATATAACAACTAAACCATTTCCCAGATTGGATAAAACATAAATCATTTAATTCATGTGAAAACGGAGTACCATACTTGGTAAGTAATAAATTATATTCTTGTAACAAAGAAAAAGTATCTTCAGATATTGAAATAGTAAAACAACTATCAGTTATATTAAATTCATCCTCATCATTTGGATTTAGAAAAATCCGCAATAACAAATGATAGTCTCTTTTTTTCTTTGTTAGACAAACATTTGTACTCCAATAATTTCCCTCTTTATTTAAAGCAAAAATTAATTCTTGCAAATAAATAGCCTTGATATACCAATAGATCTTCGTGATGTATCTAGCCGGCTTCTCCATCAATGTGCTTTCCATGCTGGCGGT
>CAJLFU010000048.1 GCA_905205995.1 uncultured Haemophilus sp.
TGGGACGATTCTATCTTTTAGGCATTGTCGTGGAGCAAGACACATTTAAAGGCATGCAAATGCTAGAGAAATATGACAATGATGGGCCTGCTTCATACCTCTTAGCGCAGGTATATGATGGCGTTATAGGATATGAAGTTCCCATTAATTATCCTAAAGCATTGAAATATTACTTGCTTGCTGAGAAGAATAAACAAGATTTACCCAATAAAGATTTAATGACGCTTTATAATAACCTTGGGACACTCTACAACGCTCACGAGGATATTCCAACCAATTATGTTGAAGCGCAAAAATACCTAACCAAAGCTGCTGAAATGGGGCTTCCCCATGCAATGTATGGTTTAGCAAATTTACACGGTTTTAAAGGGGATAAAAAGCAAGCCTTCAAATGGTATTTAAAAGCTGCTGAAAATGGCTTAATTGATGCCTATTACTATGTTGGTAATGCTTATAAAAGAGGTGAGGGAGTTCAACAAGATAGCCAGAAAGCCTTGAAATGGCTAGAGCTAGCAGCAGAATTCCAAATGAGGGATGCGGCTTGGGAATTGGCTGAGATTTACCAGGAAGGGTTAGGTAATGTGCCACAAAATTTAGAAAAAGCTCAAGCGTTTTATCTACTTGCAAAAGAATCAGGAGAGAATGTCGAACGCTCAATGCAACAGTTGCAAAGTCGTCTTGCTGTGCGTGATGATTTTGATGCATTACTTGAACGAGCTAAAGAAGGCAATCTTGAGGCACAAAAGGATTTAGCGATGGCTTACGTTCGAGGTGATGAAATTGAACAGAATTATGAAGAAGCCTTTAAATGGTATAAAGCTGCCGCCGAACAAGGCGATGCAGATGCACAAAATAGCCTTTATAATCGCTATGCAAAAGGCGAAGGAGTTGAACAAAATAGCGAAGAAGCGATGAAATGGCTACATCGTAGTGCCGATCAAGGTCATGGGCTGGCTTATTATAATTTAGGGTTTGAATATAGTTCAGGTGTTTTAGTCAAAAAAAATGAACTGGAAGCAATCAAATGGTATAAAAAAGCCATAAAAAAAGATGTCACAGAAGCTTATTATCAACTCGGATTTCTTTATACTTATGGTGATACTATAAAAAAAGATTATAAGTCTGCACGGGAATATTATGAATTGGCGGGCGGAAGCTGGAACGGTGAAGCACAAAATGAATTAGGTATCCTTCACTTTAATGGGCTAGGAACACCAAAAGATGATGCAAAAGCCTTTCTCTATTTCCAACTTGCTGCTGAAAACGGCAGTCCTGAAGGTATGTATAATTTAGGTGCGATGTATGACAATGGCTTTGGCACAAAACGCAACCGCAAATTTGCTACTCAATGGTTTAAAAAATCCTGTGAAGCTGGATATGAAAAAGCATGCAGATGCTATAAAAATAGCGCTTACTTTGTGTTTATCCGTACAAAAGGATGGGCGTAATACATGGTCAATGTGTTAGAATTAACTATTATTTTTATTGTTTTTTGATCTTCCAGTTTACGCATAATGCTGATTCAGCTTTTATTTGTGATGTTAGCGGCGGTAAATATCGCCGCTTATTTTTTAATGTGGAAAGATAAAATCCGCGCGGTTCGTCACGGCTGGCGAATTTCTGAAAATACCTTTTTTCTATTAAGCCTTCTTGGTGGGTTTATTGGCGTTTATTGCGGGATGAAACGCTTTCGTCATAAAACTAAACATTTCAGTTTTAAATTTGTCGTCATGCTTAGTGCGTTTATTTGGTTGATCTTGATGCCTTATTGGTATTTCTTTCTTGAATAACGTTGAGCGCAGAATGACTTTCAGTGATAAAAAAGCCTAGAGAATATCTCTAGGCTTTTTAGTTTGTGATTAGACTATTTAAAAATAAGGCGTCGATTTCGACTTTTCTTCACTTGTGAAATAGTGATCAATCCTAACACAAGGACATAAACAGCAAAAATAAACACGAGCCATTGCACCATAGTGATACCGAAGAGTGACCATTGACTTTCGTTACAGCTACCCGTCGGATTGAATACGGCTGGTAGCCATTTATGGAATGGTAAAGTTTCTGGAAAGTTTGGTATAAATTCACATTGTTTCCATGGGGCAGGGTTCATTTGTAAATCAAGGTGACGGATAGATATCATTAATCCTTTAATTGCACTAAATAAACCCACAATAAGAGCAAGAATGCGGATAATAAGCGAACTTGGGGCTAAGGCGCCAATAAGACCAGCGACGAATAAACCCACAACAGCTAGACGTTCATAAACACAAAGTACGCAAGGTTGCAAACCCATGTCGTATTGAAAATAAAGTGCGGTCGATTCTAAGGCAAATGCGGTAAATGCCAAAAAGATCCACGCTGAACGTTTAAGGGATAATTGCTTAAAAAAGTCGAGCATTCTTTCTCCTTATGATTCACTAAATAGGAAGAATTAAGCCAAGGTTCGCAAGCAAAATTGTCATATCTGGTAAGATAAATTCGATAGCAAGGAAACCCACCACAGTTAATACGATGGTGTAAGGCAATGCCATATAGACCATTCTACCATAGGAAAGTTTAATTAACGGTGCAAGAGACGATGTTAGTAAGAACAAGAATGCTGCTTGACCATTTGGTGTCGCAACAGAAGGTAAGTTTGTACCTGTATTGATTGCGACCGCAAGTAATTCAAATTGGTGTGGTGCAATCGCGCCTGCTGTAAGCGCATTTTTCGCCTCATTAATGTAAACCGTTGCAACGAATACGTTATCAGAAATTGCAGAAAGTAAACCGTTGAAACCATAGAATAAGGCTAACTGAGTTTTCTCTTCTGCACCTAATACGAAGTGAATAATTGGCGCAAAGAGTTTTTGATCGATAATCACCGCAACGATAGAGAAGAATACCACTAATAATGCAGTGAAAGGTAAACTTTCTTGGAATGATTTACCAATGGCGTGTTCATCAGTTACACCTGTAAAGGTTGTTGCAAGAATAATCACACTTAAACCAATCAAGCCGACAGCCGCTAAGTGGAAGGCTAGACCTAAGATTAACCAAATCGCGATAACCGCTTGAACAGAAAGACGAATCTTATCTTGTTTAGACATTTTTTGTGTATTTTCACGATCTAAATCAGCCAAGATTTTCCATACTTCTTCTGGTAATTTTTCACCATAGCCGAATACTTTAAATTTTTCAACTAAAACACAAGTGAGTAATCCACAGATAAATACAGGAATGGTTACTGGCGCCATACGGAAGAAGAATTCAATGAAATTCCATTTAGCTTGTTCTGCAATGATCAAGTTTTGTGGTTCGCCTACCATGGTCATTACACCACCGAGTGCGGTACCTACACCAGCATGCATCATTAAGCTACGTAAGAAAGAGCGGAATTTTTCGAGAGTTTCGTGATTTTTAATTTTGTTATCATCGGAAATATCAACCGCATCTTGTAGTGTTTTGCCAGATGCGACTTTGTGATAAACCCCATAGAACCCCATTGCTACGCTGATAATTACCGCAACAACAGTAAGCGCGTCTAAGAACGCTGAAAGAAATGCTGCACTGAAACAGAATGCTAAAGAAAGTACGATTTTAGAACGGATACGGACTAATAATTTGGTGAACACATAAAGCAAAAGTTGCTTCATAAAGTAAATACCAGCCACCATAAAGATTAAAAGTAAAACGACTTCAAAGTTTGCCATGATCTCGGCTTTAACGTGCTCTGCATTCGTCATACCAATAGCAATAGCTTCAACGGCTAATAAACCACCTGGTTGAAGAGGATAGCATTTTAATGCCATAGCAAGGGTGAAAATAAACTCGGCGACGAGTACCCAGCCAGCCACAAATGGGCTTACCCAAAAAAATAAAATTGGGTTAATTACCAAGAAGGCAATAATAGTTAATTTATACCAATCAGGACTCGAGCCCAGAAAGTTTTTCATAAATGCTTGTGTGTAAGTCATATCGAACTCCGTTTTTTTATAGTCCTGTCATTGTAATATATACTGCTTTAAAGGATAATAGACCAGTTAAAGATTTATTCAATAAATCACATTTTTTTGATCTTTTTAGACTTTTTTATATTTATTTCATACTCATGCAAACAGATAATACCCTTTTACGGGCTCAAAGCCCAGCCGCGCTTGCCGAAGAATATATTGTTAGAAGTATTTGGGATGATGTATTTCCCGCCGGCACTAACCTTCCTTCTGAACGTGATTTAGCTGATAAAATCGGTGTAACACGCACCACATTACGTGAAGTATTACAGCGTTTGGCTCGTGATGGCTGGCTTACCATTCAACATGGCAAACCGACAAAAGTCAATGATATTTGGGATACAGCTGGTCCAAGCATCATTGAAACCTTAATTACCTTAGATCGCCAAAGTGCGCCGTTAATTATTGAAAATATGTTGTCATTGCGTAGTCGCATGTCGGAATCTTATATTTATGAGGCAGTAAAAAATTCACCTAAAGCCTCAGCTGCCTTGTTCAAAGGAATGGATGCTTTAGAGAATACCGCTGAAAGCTACATGGAATTTGACTATGCCTTATTTCGTCAATTTACCGTAATGGCGAATAAACCTTTCTATCGTTTAATTTTCAATAGCTTACGTGGGGTTTATCATAAAATTGGTTTGCTATTCTTTAGTGACGAAAAACATCGCCAAGTGACTTATGATTTCTATGTCGAGCTGCGTGATATTTGTGAGAGAGGTCAATCCGATCTAGTGGTGGAATGTATTCGTAAACACAAGCAAGTTACTTCCGCTTACTGGCGAGCCATTTTAGAAAGCTTGCCAAAAGATTTAACAACAGAATAATATTAAAAGTGCGGTTGAAAATGACCGCACTTTTTCCTTATATCAAAGACTCAATATTATGCGTATTCCAAGAATTTATCATCCAGAATCCCTTAAAAATCAATCTACTTGCCAACTTTCAGAGGATGCGGCTAATCACGTAGGACGAGTACTTCGCATGACTGAAGGTGAGCAAATTGAATTATTTGATGGAAGTAATCATATTTATCCAGCGAAAATTATTGAAGCGAGCAAAAAAGCCGTTAAGGTGGACATTCTTGGTTGTGAATTAAGTGATAAAGAGTCTAATTTATCGATTCATTTAGGGCAGGTTATTTCACGCGGCGATCGAATGGAATTTACCATTCAAAAGTCCGTAGAGCTGGGCGTGAATGTGATTACACCATTATGGTCAGAACGCTGTGGCGTGAAGTTGGATGGTGAACGTATGGATAAGAAAATCCAACAATGGCAAAAAATTGCCATTGCGGCTTGTGAACAATGTGGCCGTAATGTTGTGCCAGAAATTCGCCCTTTGATGAAGCTACAAGATTGGTGTGCTGAAAATGATGGCGCGTTGAAATTGAATTTACATCCAAGAGCCCAATATTCTATTAAAACCTTGCCTTCCATTCCAAAAGAAGGTGTTCGTTTGCTTATTGGTTCAGAAGGCGGTTTATCAGCTCAAGAAATCGCTCAAACTGAACAACAAGGATTTACTGAAATTTTATTAGGAAAGCGCGTGTTACGTACAGAAACAGCCTCTTTAGCGGCGATTAGTGCGTTGCAAATTTGTTTTGGAGATTTGGGATAATGATGGATTTACAAGGGCAATTTTTAATTGCGATGCCACAGTTGGAGGATTATTTCCAAAATACCGTGGTGTATATGTGTGAGCATAATGAGCAAGGTTCGATGGGGTTAGTGATTAATCAACCCACCGATTTAAGCATTGCTGAGTTGTATTCAAAAATGAATTTTATGATGAAAAATGACCGCACTTTTAGCAATGAACTTGTACTTGCTGGGGGGCCAGTGCATTCTGAGCGTGGTTTTATTCTGCATAAGAAAACCGCTAAAGAATTTGAGCATAGTTATAAAATTACCGATGAGATGTTTCTCACCACTTCGGCAGATATTGTGGAAACCTTTGGTTCAGAGGATGCGCCCGAAAAATATCTTGTTGCGCTCGGTTGTGCAAGTTGGACAGCTGGACAGCTAGAACAAGAGATTGCGGATAATGCGTGGTTAGTTGCGCCTGCGTCAGATACTATTTTATTTGAAACTATTTATGAAGATCGTTATCCTGCCGCGAATCAATTATTGGGGATTAATCCTCATAATTTTGTCTTTTCACAAGTAGGGCATAGTTAATGGGCATCACGGCAATCGCGTTTGATTTCGGCACAAAAAGTATCGGTTGTGCGGTTGGGCAGAGTATCACAGGTACGGCGCAAGCCTTGCCTGCATTTAAAGCGCAAGATGGCATTCCCAATTGGGATGCTATTGAAAAATGCTTAAAAGACTGGAAACCTGATGTTATTGTGGTGGGATTACCTTTAAACATGGATGGAACCGAGCAAGATTTAACACTTCGTGCGAAAAAATTTGCCAATCGCTTAAATGGTCGTTTCGGTATCAAAGTAGAACTACAAGATGAGCGCTTAACGACGGTTTCTGCTCGAGATGAAATTTTCCAGCGTGGCGGTTATCGGGCTCTCAATAAAGGCAAAGTAGATGGGATTTCTGCTTGCTTGATTTTAGAAAGTTGGTTCGAAAACTATTCAGAATAAGCCAAAAATAAACCGCACTTTGAGGTGCGGTTTGTTGTATTGATAGGTTTATTTTTTTATCCAAATCAGACTCGCCATTCTTCCTGTTTTGCCATCTCGACGATAGGAAAAGAAGCTCTCTTTTTCATTGAATGTACAATGGTTGCCACCGTAAATTTCGGTAATCCCTAATTTGTTGAGGCGTTGTGTGGCGATTTGATAAAGATTGCCGAGGTATTTTCCTACTTCATTCGGATCTGGTCGAAAAGCCGTTTCTGCAATCGGATCAAATGCCATAAATTGCTCAATCACTTCTTTACCAACTTGGAATGCATTAGGGCCGATAGCAGGCCCAAACCACGCAATAATCTCTTCGGGGGTAGATTGGAAACATTTCACGGTTTCTTCTAATACACCATCACAGAGCCCGCGCCAGCCTGCATGGGCTGCTGCCACTTCAGTCCCTTGCTTATTGGTGAATAAAACTGGCAAGCAATCCGCTGTCATCACCAAACATACTTGGTTCGGTTGATTGGTGTAAACCGCATCAGCCTCTAAATTATTGCCTTCATAAGGCAGCGTAATTACACGAGTGCTGTGCGTTTGAGTTAAAAACAACGGGAAATGTGGCAGATTAAATTTTTCGACCAATAAAGTGCGGTTAGTTTTGACCGCACTTTTATCATCTTCGACATGATCACCCAAATTGAAACTATCGAAAGGCGGCAGGCTTACGCCACCTTCTCTTGTGGTTGTAAAAGCTTGGATATGTGGTGGAACATTCCAGTTTGGAACAATGGTTTTCATCTTAATAATCCAATTCGTCTTTATGTTCGAGGTAATCCGCTTTTAAGGCATGCAGTAATTCGACAAAGTCATCTGGCAAGGGGGCATACCATTCCATCATTTCACCTGTAATCGGGTGAGCTAAACGCAACATAACCGCATGTAAGGCTTGGCGTTTAAAATTGCGTAGCACCTCAGTGAAGGCTTCACTTGCATTTTTAGGTGGACGAGGACGACCACCATAAGTTTGATCGCCTAATAATGGATGTGCAATATGTGCCATGTGCACACGAATTTGGTGAGTGCGACCCGTTTCTAAACGTAAGCGTAAACGCGTGTAATTACGGAAATTTTCCATAATGCGATAGTGCGTAACCGCCGGTTTACCCATTGGGTGAACCGCCATCAATGTGCGTTTTGTCGGGTGGCGAGCCATTGGCTGATCTACTGTGCCACCTTTGGTCATAATGCCACTCGCAATGGCTTCGTATTCACGAGTGATTTTGCGTTTTTGTAAGTCACGTACAAGTTTGGTTTGTGCTGGAATGGTTTTGGCAACAACCATGAGACCCGTCGTGTCTTTATCTAAACGATGCACAATCCCTGCACGTGGTACTTCGGCAATCGGTGGATAGTGATAGAGTAGCGCGTTAAGTACCGTGCCATTTGGGTTGCCTGCACCAGGGTGAACCACAAGATCTTTAGGTTTGTTAATCACGATAATATCGTCATCTTCATAAACGATATTGAGCGGAATATTTTGTGGCTCAAAACGGTTTTCATCTTCCACTTCTACCGAAATTTCAATTTGCTCTCCACCATAAACTTTTGCACGGGGGATATCGGCAATTTCACCGTTCATTTTTACCTGTTTTGCTTCAATCCAGGTTTTTAAACGCGAACGGGAATATTCGGGGAACAACTCTGCGAGGGTTTGGTCTAAACGCTGTCCCATTTGTTCGGGCTGAATTTCAGCCGTTAAGGTCATTTGTGGCATAAAAAATCCATCTAAAAATTTAAAAAGTTGGCTTATTGTGTAATGTTCTATACAATATTCGTTAATTGTAACTTATTTATTGATTTTCGTAAAAATTAAGGAAAAAAGAATGCGTAAAATAAAATCTCTCGTGCTTATTGCACTTACCTCATTCGCTATTGCAGCTTGTAGCAGTGGTAATAAAGAAGTGGAGCAAGCTTCTGTTGATGAGCTTTATGCAAAAGGCGCGGCTGCATTACAAGAAGGAAGCTATTCTGACTCGATTCGTTATTTAAAAGCAGCAACAGAGCGTTTTCCTGGTAGTACTTACCAAGAACAAGCAATGCTTGATTTAATTTATGCAAACTATAAAACACAAGATTACACAGCAACGTTGGTTACCGTAGATAACTACTTACAGCAATTCCCACAAAGTCCAAACCGTGACTATGCAGTGTATATGGCGGGTTTAACAAACTTAGCAACGGCTGATAACATGATCCAAGATTTCTTTGGTATCGATCGTGCAACGCGTGAAACAACTTCAATGAAAACTGCGTTTTCTAACTTCCAAAGCTTAGTGCGTGCGTTCCCAAATAGCCCATATTCACAAGATGCAGTAGCGCGTATGGCGTATATTAAAGATTCATTAGCTCGTCATGAATTAGAAATTGCGAAATTCTATGCAAAACGTGATGCGTGGGTTGCGGTATCAAACCGTGTAGTAGGTATGTTGCAACAATATCCGGATGCAAAAGCGACTTATGAAGGTTTATTCTTAATGAAAGAAGCATACGAGAAAATGGGTTTACAACAATTAGCGAACCAAACCCAGCAAGTTATTGATGCGAATAAAGATAAACAATTTGCGGAAGTGAAAAAACCGGAAGAGTCTGATTTAACTCAACCAGTTAAAAAATAATTCTCGTCCCTTGTGGGACGAGCTTGACTAAGCAAAATTATTCAAATAAAGGCTAGTCAAACTAATCAAATTGAGCTAGTATAAATTTAAAAGATTTCCTGGGGTGTTCGTGGATGGGTTATGTCCCTGAGCCGATACTTAGAACTTTATAAATCGGTTTCCCGCCATTGGTGTGTAGGCTTGACCTTTGACTTTGTCATTGGACTAAAGAAACCTAAAGATGGCCTTACCGATTTCCTTGGACCGTCGGGTTCAAGGACTACTACTCGTAGCGGCACTCTGGGACCTTCCTTTAAAACCATTCTTTCCAATCGAATGAAATCAACACAGCAAACGCTTCGCAATCAACTCCGTCAACAAATTCGTAAAACACGAGCAAATTTGACCGCACTTCAGCAACAACAGGCGGAAGATTCCATCACTCAACAAGCGCTTGCATTAATTGAAGCACGAAATGCGCAGCATATAGCCTTGTATGTTTCCTTTGATGGAGAAATCTCCACGGAGAAACTTATCAAAACCCTTTGGGCACAAGATAAACACGTTTATTTGCCGGTGTTGCACCCTTTCAATCCTAATCATCTTTTGTTCTTACGTTATTTGCCAGATACACCAATGCTGAAAAATAAATTTGGCATTTGGGAGCCAAAACTTAATGTGCAAAACGTATTGCCTTTGGATGAATTAGATATTCTTTTTACACCACTTGTCGCTTTTGATAAACAAGGGAATCGTCTTGGCATGGGAGGTGGTTTTTATGACCGAACCTTACAAAATTGGCAAAATGCTTCTTTTATTCCTGTGGGATTAGCCCATCAATGTCAGCAAGTCGAACAGCTTCCAACTGAAGCGTGGGACGTGCCTCTTCACCGAATTTTAGTTGCTTAAACCTATCAAGAAATAGAATTTGATAGAAAAAATTAAAAATTGTTGATTTTTTCTCTTGAAATACCAAAAAAAGGTCTTATTTAATAACTCGTAAAGGGGATGACCCCAAGAATTTAATCAGGAGAAGATAAGCATATGAATATTGAAAAATTTACCACAAAATTTCAACAAGCACTCAGTGAAGCACAATCATTGGCGCTAGGTAAAGATAATCAGTTTATCGAACCAGTGCATTTATTGACCGCACTTTTAAATCAACAAGACGGTTCAATTGCACCAATTTTAACGACCAGTGGTGTGAATGTGGCGTTATTGCGTAATGAATTAAACGCCGAATTAAATAAATTGCCACAAGTGTCGGGTAATGGCGGTGATGTGCAGATTTCCCGTCAATTACTTAACTTATTGAATTTATGTGACAAATTAGCTCAACAAAAACAAGATAAATTTATTTCTAGTGAATTGTTCTTATTAGCAGCGCTTGAAGAGCGAGGCACATTAAATGACATTTTGAAAAAATGTGGTGCGAAAAAAGAACAAATTCTACAAGCGATCCAACATATTCGTGGAGGACAAAGCGTGAACGATCAAAATGCAGAAGAAAGCAGACAAGCTCTAGAAAAATATACAATTGATTTAACAGCTCGTGCTGAAAGCGGCAAACTTGACCCCGTTATTGGCCGTGATGAAGAAATTCGTCGAGCCATTCAAGTATTGCAACGTCGTACCAAAAACAACCCAGTATTAATCGGTGAGCCTGGTGTAGGTAAAACCGCCATCGTGGAAGGTTTAGCACAACGTATTGTTAATGGTGAAGTGCCTGAAGGCTTAAAAAACAAACGTGTACTTTCTTTAGATATGGGGGCTTTGATTGCCGGTGCGAAATACCGCGGTGAATTTGAAGAGCGCTTAAAAGCTGTTTTAAATGAGTTATCAAAAGAAGAAGGTCGTGTGATCCTCTTTATTGATGAAATTCATACTATGGTTGGCGCAGGTAAAACTGACGGTGCAATGGATGCGGGTAACTTATTAAAACCAAGTTTAGCGCGCGGTGAATTACACTGTGTGGGGGCAACCACACTAGACGAATATCGTCAATATATCGAGAAAGATGCCGCTCTTGAGCGTCGTTTCCAAAAAGTCTTTGTGGATGAGCCAAGTGTTGAAGATACCATTGCGATCTTACGTGGTTTGAAAGAGCGTTATGAGATCCATCACCATGTAGATATTACTGACCCGGCAATCGTGGCAGCAGCAACACTTTCACATCGTTATATTTCCGATCGTCAATTGCCGGATAAAGCCATCGACTTAATCGATGAAGCCGCTTCGAGCATCCGTATGGAAATTGACTCTAAACCAGAGCCGCTTGATCGTCTTGAACGCCGTATTATCCAATTAAAATTGGAACAACAAGCATTACAAAAAGAAGAAGACGAAGCAAGCCGTAAACGTTTAGAGATGTTAGAAAAAGAGCTTGCAGATAAAGAACGCGAATATGCTGAACTTGAAGAAGTTTGGAAATCAGAAAAAGCGACCCTTTCAGGTTCACAACACATCAAACAAGAGTTAGATGCGGCGAAAACTGAAATGGAACAAGCGCGTCGTGCAGGTGATTTAAGCAAGATGTCTGAGCTTCAATACGGTCGCATTCCTGAATTGGAAAAACAACTTGCTGCCGCTGAAACCAGCGAAGGCAAAGAAATGACCTTATTGCGCTATCGTGTGACTGATGAAGAAATTGCGGAAGTGCTTTCTAAAGCAACAGGTATTCCTGTTTCTAAAATGATGGAAGGTGAGAAAGAAAAACTCTTACGCATGGAAGAAGAATTACACAAACGTGTGATCGGTCAAGAAGAAGCGGTAGATGCTGTAGCAAACGCAATTCGTCGTAGCCGTGCAGGACTTTCTGATCCTAACCGCCCAATTGGTTCATTCTTATTCTTAGGACCAACTGGTGTAGGTAAAACAGAGCTTTGCAAAACTTTGGCGAAATTCCTCTTTGACAGTGAAGATGCGATGGTGCGTATCGATATGTCAGAATTTATGGAAAAACACAGCGTATCTCGTTTAGTGGGTGCGCCTCCAGGCTATGTTGGCTATGAAGAAGGTGGTTACTTAACTGAAGCGGTACGTCGTCGTCCATATTCGGTGATTTTGCTCGATGAAGTGGAAAAAGCACACGCAGATGTATTCAATATCTTATTACAAGTATTGGATGATGGTCGTTTAACTGATGGCCAAGGTCGTACCGTGGACTTCCGTAACACCGTGGTGATTATGACCTCTAACTTGGGTTCTGATTTAATCCAAGGTAGCAAAGACGAAAGCTATGGCGAAATGAAGGCCTTAGTGATGTCAGTAGTGAGCCAACATTTCCGTCCGGAATTCATCAACCGTATTGACGAAACAGTGGTATTCCATCCGCTTGGTAAAGAAAATATCCGTGCGATTGCAAGCATCCAATTAGAGCGCTTAGCAAAACGTATGGAAACTCGTGGCTACGAATTAGTGTTTACCGACGCTTTATTAGATTTCATTGCTGAAGTGGGTTACGACCCAATTTATGGGGCGCGTCCATTAAAACGTGCAATCCAACAAGAGATTGAAAACAGCTTGGCACAACAAGTTCTATCTGGTCAATTATTGCCAGGTAAAGTGGTCACAGTGGATTATGTGGATGGCAAAGTTCAAGCCAGACAATAATTTGTAAAATGAAAAGCCATTTAGTGAAAGCTAAATGGCTTTTTTATGCTTTGGTAAAAGATAAAATAGGGTAGAATGACGCTGTTTATTGCGTATAAAAATGAGGAAAAAAATGACCGCACTTTTAAAAATAGGTTTGGTTTCAGTATCAGATCGCGCATCAAGTGGTGTGTATCAAGATCAAGGGATTCCCGAATTACAACAATGGTTAGAACAAGCGTTGGTGGATCCTTTTGAAGTAGAAACTCGATTAATTCCAGACGAGCAGCTATTAATTGAACAAACACTGAAAGAATTGGTGGATGAGCACCACTGTCATTTAGTGCTTACAACAGGTGGTACAGGGCCGGCAAAACGTGATGTGACACCTGACGCAACGTTAGCGGTAGCTGATCGTGAAATGCCGGGATTTGGCGAGCAAATGCGTCAAGTGAGTTTACATTTTGTGCCAACAGCGATTTTATCTCGTCAAGTTGGTGTGATTCGTAAAAACAGCCTAATCTTGAACTTACCTGGGCAGCCAAAAGCCATCAAAGAGACTTTAGAAGGCGTGAAAGATGAGCAAGGCAAGGTCTTAGTGAAAGGGATTTTTAGTGCAGTGCCTTATTGCTTGCAATTAATTGATGGTATTTATATTGATACCAAGCCTGAAGTGATTACAAGCTTCCGACCAAAAGCCGCACGTCGCGAAAATTTGGAGAAATAAGATGAAAAAAATCGAAGCCATTATTAAGCCATTTAAATTAGATGATGTGCGTGAAAATCTATCTGATATTGGCATTAGCGGAATGACCGTGACTGAAGTCCGTGGTTTTGGTCGTCAAAAAGGACATACAGAGCTTTATCGTGGTGCAGAATATATGGTGGATTTTCTGCCTAAAGTGAAAATTGAAATTGTCGTGCCAGATGATTTGCTTGAACAATGCCTTGAAACCATTGTTGAAACTTGCCAAACAGGTAAAATCGGTGATGGTAAGATCTTTGTTTATGATGTAGAACGCGTGATTCGCGTTCGTACAGGCGAAGAAAATGAGGAAGCCATTTAGTGGAAAAAAACTTAAATTTTAACCGCACTTTAGTCGCAATGGCAGCTCTAGTGATTGTGTTTGCGGGGATTAAACTGGCGGCAGAGATTGTCGTGCCTTTTCTATTGGCATTATTTATCGCCATTATTTGTTCGCCAGTGATTAAAGCAATGACACAACGCAAAGTACCACATGGTATTGCTATTGCCTTGCTGTTTATCTTAATTTTAATCGTATTCTTTTTCCTCGCGGGATTAATTAACAGCAGTATGCAAGAATTTACGCGCTCTATTCCGCAATATAAAGTGCTGCTTTCGGAGCGTATAAATGACGTCATGGCGTTAGTTCAAAAACTGAAATTGCCGATTGTGATTTCTCGCGAAGCTATTATGGAGCATTTTGATCCGAGTGTGATCATGAACTTTGTGAGCCGTTTATTATTAAACTTTTCTGGTGTCGTGACGAATGTTTTTGTGTTGATCTTAGCGGTGATTTTTATGCTACTTGAAGCACCAACCATGAAGCATAAACTTGCTTTAGTGTTAAGTGATAATGAACATGATGTTGTCGCGGAAGAACATCATATTGATCGTATTTTAGATGGTGTGATTAGTTATCTTGGTGTGAAAACGGTGATTAGTTTGTTGACTGGTGTCACGACTTGGATTTTATTGGATATAACGGGTGTGCAATATGCGATTTTATGGGCAACCTTAAGCTTTCTATTAAATTATATTCCGAATATCGGTTCGATTATTGCAGCAGTGCCTATTATTGTTCAAGCGTTATT